>QNAF01000123.1 GCA_003641405.1 Candidatus Zixiibacteriota bacterium
AGTCGGGTCAGCAGTCAGCTTCTCGAATAGCAGCCGGAGTATCTCACCAGCCTGTTCCGCCCGGCTTACGAGGTGAGGGTGGCTATACAACTCGGTTGACAGGAAACTCTTGAGTTCCTTCACTCTTTCCCCCATGTCACCTGAGTAACAGCAAACCTGCTCAGGTGCCAGACGTAACGACTGCAGATCGGAAACACCAAGTCTTTCAAGTCGGCTTGCAGTCTCTGACAACAGATCGGTGGCCATCATATCGATCAGGAAACGGACCAACAGGTGGCGTTTGAGATCATCCGAAAAGACCACACCGACATCCGCTGATGCCATCTTCCCATTCTCACGATACGCCCTATAGATTGCTAACTCTCGCAAGTCTTCCAAAGAGATAAGACCGGAAGAAATACCGTCATCAATATCGTGCGCGTTGTAGGCCAGTTCATCGGCTTTGTCAACCAGCGATGCCTCCAGTGTCGGCCAGGTACCCGGCTGAAATCCTTCGGTGCTAAGCTTGCCCTTAGTCTCGTGCTTGACGATGCCTTCACGCACTTCATACGAAAGATTCAGACCCGGATGGTCCCGGTACCGCTGCTCCAGGATATCTACCACTCGTAATGACTGTCGGTTATGGTTGAACCCCCCAAAGTCACTCAGTAGTTCATTCAAGACATCTTCGCCAGAGTGACCAAAGGGTGTATGTCCCACGTCATGCACCAGTGCGATAGCCTCGGTAAGATCCTCGTTCAAACCAAGGTTACGAGCCAGCGTCCGGCTTACCTGCGCCACCTCGATTGAGTGTGTAAGACGCGTACGGAAATGGTCAGCTTCGCGAGGCAAGAAAACCTGTGTTTTGTATTCCATGCGCCGAAATGCCGCCGAGTGAATGATCCGGTCACGATCCCGCTGAAAAACAGTACGCAGCGGGTGTTCTTCCTGGGGATACACGCGCCCACGTGACTCGGCTGCCCTGGCAGCATAAGGAGCAAGTGTTTCACTTTCTCGCTTCTCAATATCAGTACGGTTAATCAAAGGCACCCTTCTGTGTCCTGCCACGGCTAACGGAACCAAGCCCAAATGAAACTGTGTGTGACAAGCCCAACACCGGGTGTACCGAAGTTGCGTACGTGATCACGCCCGATCTGATATACATCTCTACTCCGCCGCCGTATTCCATCGGTTCAGTCGAGACCCCACCGAAAATGGAGGCCCGGTTGGAAACCTGAACGATCAATCCCCCGGCAAATGAAGGCTTCTGCAGGTCTTCGAATGTAGCCCGTGACGTGATAGAGTACGATCCCAACCCAATCAGTTCCGCATACGCCGAGTAGATCGGTTTCACGGTCGGACTGTACTCAGCCAGCGACGGACTGGTAAGATTATCAAATGTCGCGGCAGCGAAGAAGCGCCTGGATCGCCAGGAAGCTCCTGCACCGACTGTGGCCGCTCTGAGTGTTCCGTATCCGTTACCAATCTGCACCTGCATGGCTGACAGTGTACCCCCAAACGTCAGGGAATCGAGATGAAAAGCCAATGAGCCTTTCAGGAGTTGCTCGGCATAAAGGTCGGTCTTGCCGAACTGAGATGCTCCCACTCCTACTGTAAGCCAGCGCCAACGTTTCGCGCCGGAAACAAACACATTATCCAGATCAGACAAACCGAACCGCCGATCATATCCACATTCAAAGTGCCAGGCTCCTGACGCCAGTCCGCCGGTGGGAACATTCACAAGCACACTCGCCGATGAACCTGAAAGCACGACAGAATGACCCAGCCCCAATCCTCTGGAGGTTATGAGATCAAATGAGCCACTGACAGCCGGACAGCAACAGATCACTACCAGATATGCGAGGAAGTGCTTTCTCATAAACTACCGCGCTATGACGATTGTCCTTTTTGCTGAGTCCATGCCAGCAACCTCGAAATACAGAATGTAAATGCCAATCGGTAACCTGGCTCCGGTATCGCTGGTGCCATTCCAAACGTACTGTTCAGACAGGTCCTGCGCACCATCCTCAAACGTTCTCACCAGTCGGCCCCGGCTGTCATAGAGCTTGAGCACTTTGCCGCCGCTTCCGGGAGATTTGATCTTGATAACCGTCGCGTCTTCCAAACCATCACCGTCCGGAGAGAATATTCGTGGCTCGATTGTGATCTCAAGACGACCTTCCACGTCATCGGAAAAGCGAACAGTATTTGATTCACCAGGACTGCCTCCCGGTTCCTCGGATCGTCCCCAATCATCCTGACGATCTTCTGATTCTCCTCTTCCCCAGGTGTGATTATCATCAAACCCACTGTCGTAGCTAAAACGATCTATCTCAAGACCAAACGGATCCACCAGACGGACGACATCCCCGGTGTTATTCAACGTCGGCCATGTTGGCGGCTCTATCAAAACACCGTCGAAATCGACATAGAAATCCTCAAAAGCAATCAAGCTGTCGGTCAACACGAGATAGGCAGCCGGCTGGAACATAAGCGGCACTGATACAATTGTCCCAAGCGCCTCAGAGTCGCCGATCTGCCAGCCTTCCAAATTGATTGCTTCACCTGAAATGTTCTTCAGTTCCACCCATTCTGCATCCAGCGCCCCGCTTGGGTTGGCGAGAAACTCGGATATTACTATAGGAGGGAAACCAGGTCCCGGCGCCGTAAAAACCATGCGGTTATCGGCTGGGCGATCATCGTTGGCAAGCGCCACTACTGCCACCAGCGAGTCAAGCGCGCCGGATAGCTCATATTGCCCCATCAATAGAATCGTGTTCCCGGTATCGACAGCACCTACCGGATCCGAACCAATCTGAAACCCCAGGCTGTCAGGTTCGGCCAAGTCGAGATAATACAGGTCGAGCGTGGCATCACTGATATCCGTAGTGCCCACGTTGACAATCCTGAACGTGATTCTCGTGAAAGGATCGACCAGGCTCGGTTCGACCGCTTCCAGCGCCAGATCAATTGGTAACTTCGTGCCCGAGTTTATCCGTCCCGGAGTTGAACCGGATGGATCGGTTGATTGCCCCACCAAGTCAGACTCCGGCTCGACACGCTCCCAGGAGATACCATCGCCACCGGAAGATGACCACACAAGCTCGGAGGTGACACCTGTCATGATATGGCGGATCGATACCGAGCCGCCTGTGTTGGTCAGTCGTATGCCGGCTTGACGGAGCCCATAATTCTCCGAAGGGACGTCATTCCAAGTGCCGGAACTATCGCCATAGTGCTCTTCGAACCTGACGGAATCGCGAGCGATAACGAAGTAGTTCCCTTCGTTCAGACTGGCGTTGATGATGAAAGTGGTGTCCTGAGAACCAGAAACCACTCTCAACTCGTAGTAACTCAGATTGGCAGTTCCCGAGCTATTGTACAATTCAAACCACTCAAGTAATGTTTCACCATCCGGCTCGTTGGCGAGAACCTCGTTGATGACTACGTCGCACTGCCCCTGACAAACAAGTAGCACGACAAGAATCAGGCTGTGAAACAGCGCTCGTCTCATAGTGCAGCACTCAATCCAATCGAGACCGCGGCCACGCTCTGGTCAGTGGCGTCTCGGTCGTACGTATGCATGAACTTGATCGAACCGAACAGACCTCCCCCGAGAAGTTGCTCGGCGCGCAGAAAAGCGTACCAGTATCCCATGCCTTCAGAGCTGTACCAGTCCGACCTTGACCAGATTTCCAGCTTACCCTTGCGAGGGATACTTGATTTCACATTTGCAAATATCGACGCATAGTCGCGCCCTGTCTTTTCCATATTGAAAGCAATATAGCCTCTCCATTCGAGATTGCCAGGCTTGAATCTTCCCTCCAGACGAATACGGTGTTTTCCTTCGGTATCGATAGCCGTGCCTTTCAGACGTTTTTTCCATCTACCAAGGTAGTCAAGCTGAAACTCTGTTGCCGGGTTGGCTTTCCAGTTCAAGCCACCGGATGACTGAGTATTCACGAAATCACTATTGAACGAAGCACGAAGGAAGGAACTGAATAGATCCAGCTTATCGGCCAGCAGAACGATAGTTCTCAGAAGGAACCCTTCCTGACCGGGGCGTCTTGACGTAATGTCCAGATCGACCTCGTCGAGATGCTGTGCATGACTAAGATTGCCCGACTTGCTGCCACCTGTGATATCCAGGTAGTCATCGGCATAGGCCCATCCCGCGTACTTTGTCTCTGCCATGTCAAAACGATGACGCCCCTCAATCACAGCACTCAGAGCATCGCTGTGTCTACCGGTCTGCCTGGAAACCTCTGCCCTGACGTAGCCGGTTTTGTAGCGGTACATACCATTGAAAGCAAATACCGGGATATCAATCGCGAGTCCTGTCTTTCGATTTCTGACCCGGTTTGTCCCCACCACTACACCGGGGCGGATACTCCCCTGCACAGAGGTCAGGCTTGTTGCCAGTGAGGAGATGCGATGTTGAGAATCGCGCACGACCGACACCAGCGTTTTCGTTTCGAATCGACCGATCCGGGTCACAAGGTACAGCCCGTTGTAGCCGCCGTAATCCGGGTACATGAAAGACTCTGCGGAAATCTTCTCTGAGTAATCCAGCAGGCTGCCCCGGTAACCAAATGCCGTTCCTAAACCAAGACGTGCGCTGTAAGTACCGAGCGTAATGCGCCTGAGAGTACCCTGCTTGCTTTTGTATGTCAGTGCCCGCCCCACAAATCTCTCCGGGCCGCTTACATCGCGGTTCAACCGGAAAGTCAGCCGCCATTGATCCCGCAGACGAAAGTCCCCGAAAGTGCGATAGCGCGAAGCCCTGTCATCCTCCAGCCGAACCTGGTATGTGTGCTTGAGACGACCGTGCACTGCTCTCGCTTGCGATTGATGTCGATTAGATGATATAAACGATGACTCCTGACGCTTTTCGAGAGGAACGCTCAGAGAACTCGTATCCCTGAGGAAATGAGCCAGATTGGGGATCTCGTCCAGCAGAAACACCGTGCTGGAATCAATGCCGTGGATGGCGATTTCTTTGAGCAGTAAATACTGTTGGTAGTCTATCTCACCGAGCCTGTAAAGCTCATCGACTTCATCTTCAGAAGGCGTGACAACAGTCTCAAGATTAACTGCCAGGATATCGGCGCATACAAACGCCAGTATAAGACACAGAGTTGTCAGCCCGACCAGTCGCACAGAGGCATCAACTCAAGTTGTACTTGCTGAGCTTGCGGTACAGGGTCCGTTCACCGATCCCGAGTTTCTGCGCAGCTTCTTTCCTGTTGCCGCCGGTCTCCACGAGTATCTGCTCAATTACGGCCCGTTCCATCTCTTCCATCGTCGAGCCTTGCAGCGGCACGTCAACAGGTGGTGAGGATCTCTGTATTTCCGCCTCGTTCGGCAGGTTGGATGTGATAAGATTGCGCAGTATCCGGACTTCATTGCCAAGCGACAGGATTGCACGGTAGATCAACTCCTGCCCGGCTTCTTCGACAGTACGACCGGTGGAGACGGGAAGATGAGTGGCTGACGCGTACTGTTCGGCCAGGAAACTGTCCACGTCTTCGTTCTCGATCAATCCCTCGGGTTTCAACGCCACCATCCGCGAAACGAAATTGCTCAATTGACGCACGTTGCCGGGCCAGTCGTAATGGGCGAGCTTCTCCAGCGCGGAGTCGGAGCATTCCAGTTTCGGTTGTTCTCTAAGGAACCACTGCAACAACGGTTGGATATCGCCCCGACGCTCCATCAGCGGTGGCACCACCAACTTGACGGCACTCACCCTGAAATATAAATCTTCACGGAATTGCTTGTCCGCAATGGCTTCCGTCAGATCACGGTTAGTCGCGGCAACCACCCTGACATTCACCCTTTGCGGCACCGACGAACCGACCGGATAGTAGTGGCCATCCTCAAGGACCCTGAGGAGCTTCACCTGCATACCGGGTTTGGTCTCGCCGATCTCGTCGAGGAAAATCGTCCCCCCGTCGGCCTTGTGGAAAAGACCTTCGCGCTTGCCCACAGAACCGGTGAAAGCACCCTTTTCGTGCCCGAACAACTCGGACTCCAGCACGCCCTCGGCCAGGGCGCCACAGTTGATGGCCACAAACGGTCTGTCGGCTCTTGGTGAATCACTGTGTAATGCCTGCGCTACAAGCTCCTTGCCGGAGCCGGAAGGCCCAACGATCAGTACCGACACGTCGGTCGGGGCAATGCGATCAATAGTCCGGGCAAGAGCTTTCATCCGTGACGAACGTCCGACTATGCCATACCGTCGCAACGTCTTTTTGTCCAAAAGAATCCGTTTGATTTTCTTGCTGATCTCCGCCTGGCCGAGACTGACTGCGATAGTGCCGTCAAAGAGGTCCGGCGCATTTTCCGCCGATGTCTCGTCGGTTACAATCTTCCAGATGTCGGTCAGACCGTTGTGTCGGCGGATGCGTGTTGCCACAGCGGGAGTGACATCGTGTCGATGCTCACCCACTAACACCACGTCGATCTGGCGTTCCTTTGACATCTGATAAAGCTGGGAGACGTCCGCGACCGTTACTCCAAGCTTCTCCCACGCAATGCCATCAGATGATCGGGCCTTGCGATCCGCAAGAATAACTACGTTTTCTATCATAAATTCAACTCACTCGTCGTTCCCGCAAAGGGTTTGGTGAACAATTCCACACACTTAGTCATCTTCAACTGGCAGAACCGCTAAAGCAACCACAAGTTGGTTGGTTCTGCCCTACAGCTTCATTTGTGCGCAGCACATGTCCATATGTGCCGTGAGATCTGGCAGATGTGGACATCTGCCAGACACAGAGCTAAAGAATCGCCACGAACTACTTCTTTGCCTTCTTTCGCTTCTTGCGACCGAACTTCTTGTCGGCCTTCTTCTTGCCAGCAGCCTTACGGGCAACTACAAATAGATCTATTTCGTGTCTGCTCGTGTCAACTTTTGAAACCCCTACATCAACGGCATCACCCAACCTGAACACTTTCTTGCTGCGCCGACCGATGAGCCGGAAGTTCGACTCCTCGTGGTGATAGAAGTCATCGTCGATAGTTGATACCCTGACCATGCCTTCCACTCCCATGCTGTTAAGACGCACGAAAAACCCATAGGGCGTTACGCCGGTGATAACTCCCGAATACTGCTCACCAAGATGGCGGGCCATGTAGACAACCTGCTTCACCTTGATAGCCTGGCGTTCCGCTGTCTCGGCAACGCGTTCGGTCTCGGAGCAATGACGGCCAACATTGTCAATCACACTTCCCACCCGACGAGCAAACGCCACCGGGTAGTGACCGTTTTTCATCTTTCGCAGGAGTCGGTGCACCAGCAGATCAGGATAGCGACGGATCGGCGACGTGAAGTGTGCGTAATGCGTGAAAGCCAGTCCGAAATGTCCGATGTTGTTTTGCTGGTAGACAGCTTTGGCCATCGAACGAAGCATCAACTCGTTAATGAAATCTGCTTCCGGAGTATCCTTTACCTTCTCGAGGAACCGGGCAAACTGCACCGGTTTCATAGTCGGTGACACCGGGAAGTGATGGCCGAGACGTTTCATCATATCCGAAAACGCTTCCAGCTTATCCATGCTCGGCTTGTCGTGGACGCGGTACAGCAGCGGCTGCGCATTGTGGAACACGTGCAACGCCACGGCCCGATTGGCCACCAACATGAACTCCTCAACCAGGCGGTGCGACTCTAACCTGACGCGATTGCCAAGCTCCAGCACTTCGCCCTGCTCGTTGAGAATGATCTTGGCTTCTGGAAGATCGAAATCCAGCGACCCCTGCCGAAATCGCCGTTTGCTGAGAATACTGGCCAGCTTGCGCGCAGTCCGAAGAC
>QNAF01000124.1 GCA_003641405.1 Candidatus Zixiibacteriota bacterium
GATCTATCAATACGTTCTGAAACACCGTGATGTGATGCCTCGTACAGCTCTTCGCTATGCTATCGAGAAAATGCCCCAGTCAATGCGCAAAAAGGCGATGAAGAAATCGGAATAGGACATTATCCCCGCGATCCTACCAAGTAGTGACTCGCCGGAAAATCACACAAGCTGACATTATGCTACGAGCACCAGACCGCACAGAAACCAAAAAAGGAATCGGGCGGCTTTCATTGCTCACAGGGATAAGCAACGCCAACCACCCGATAACTCTTAGCGGTACGGGGAATCGAACCCCGGCTTGGTGGCTGAGAACCACCCGTCCTAACCACTAGACGATACCGCCGATTCAATGCGCAATGCTAAAGAGTAGCATTGCCCCATATATATGTGGCCGCGGTCAACTGTCAAGTAAATCAAAGGCGTTGTGCCGCAATGATATGCGAGAGCAGCCACGGGTAATCTCAAGGGGCAAAACAGCTTACTGAGATACTTGTTTCTTGAGTTTTATGTCACTTTTGTTGCATTTAAGCGAGATATTTTACTGTCAGTGTCTGCCATTATGGCAAGGGTGGTTAGCTGTAACAGCCTGTTTTCTCCCTTTCCCCGTGGATTAGCCTCTTTGGTACGCTTGTGTTTCAACGACTTACCAAGACGATGGAAATTTGAGATCATAAGTGACCGATGACACGTGCACCGATCTTTTGTGAGCAAAGCTGTATTCGTTTTAGATTGTTTCAACAGGGGGCCGATTTATATTCCGGCAAAGATATAATACCCCTGTGGAGGTCACATGCCAGTACGGAAACATTCCAAATCGACAATGCCCCGCCGTTTATCTCACAAGGACCTGGACTATACAGTTACCTACTCACCGCGTGCGGCAAAGAGCACAGATGATTTTGAACCATGCAGCGAGGTCATTGGCCAGCAGCGTGCGATCGAAGCAATCAAGCTTGGGTTGAATGTCGGTAGCAAGGGGTACAACATATTTGTGACTGGCCTTCCCGGAACAGGGAGGACAACGACAATAAGTCATCTTCTTAAACAGCTTGAGCATGCCGAGCCGAATCTGAATGATGTCTGTTACGTCAATAGCTTCAAGAACGTCGATCGACCGAGAGTTCTCATTTTCGTGGCGGGGGAAGGGAAACGGTTCAAGAAGGATATGGGGTATCTCGTTAACTCCATACGCAAGGCAGTGCCGAAGATATTTCTTTCTGAGGACTACAAGGATCGTCACAGCAGACTTGTCCGAGAATTCGAAAACCGTCAGAAGAAGCTGATTGGGGCGTTTGAGGAGAAACTGACCAAGGCCGGGTTCGTGATGGTTCAGTTGCAGTCCGGAGCCGGGGTGCGAAACGAGATTCAGCCCCTGATCGACGAAGAACCTGCTTCGCTGGAGCACCTGGAGCGGCTGTCGAAAGACGGAAAGTTTCCCCTTGCCCGGCTTGACGAACTGCGTAGGTCGTGGGACAGTCTGAGGCGGGAGTTTGATCTTACGACGATTGAGTCCAAGAAGTTAACTGGGAAGCTTGAGGAAGCGATTGAGAAACTCAACTACTCTATGGTCGTCCCGCTGGTGACCGACAAAGTATCCCTGTTGAAGAAGCGTTATCCCGGTGAGAGTCATGTGGCCTATCTTGAAGAAGTGGAAGAGGCTCTTCTGGACGATCTTGATCGGTACAATGAAGCCCGACCCCGTCGTGGGGAACAGGAAGCCCCTCCTTATAGAAAGCAGGAACCGTTTGAGGAGTTCTCGGTCAACGTGGTGCTTGATAATTCCGAGACAGGCAGTGTTCCGATAGTTATTGAGAAATCCCCATCCTACAAGAACTTGTGTGGTTCTTTGGAGCGTGTGGTCGACAGGTTTGGATACTGGCGTACAGATTTCACCCGCATACACTCGGGTTCACTTTTGAAAGCCGCCGGCGGCTTTCTGGTTATGAACGCTCTCGACATTCTCACAGAACCCGGCGTGTGGACATTCCTCAAGAGGTCGCTGCGTAACGGTGAACTTGAAATCACCGGCTACGATCCGTTCTACATGATGGCAGGAGCTGGGATCAAACCTGAGCCGATTCCGCTGGCGGTGAAGGTAGTTCTCATAGGCGATGCACATATCTACAGGCTCCTGTGGCATCATGACGAGGATTTCAAGAAGGTTTTCAAGGTCAAGGCGGAATTTGATACCGTGATGCTCTACAATCAGAAGAATGTCAGGGAGTACTACCGGTTCATTCGTCGTATCGTGGACGATGAAGTGCTCATGCCGCTTGACATGTCCGGGATGCAGGCAGCGGTCGAATACGGACGACGTCTCTCCGGAAGTCGCCACAAACTGAGTGTGCGCTTCACTGCAGTTGCCGACATCATCCGCGAAGCCGCCTTCTGTGCTCGCAGTCGTGGAGCCAAACAGGTCGTGCGCAAAGATGTGGAAGGGGCTATCAATAGCCGTCGCACCAGAGTCAATCTTATTGAGGACAAGATACAGGAGATGTTCGACAACGATACCCTGATGGTGTCAACCTCCGGCACGGTGATTGGCCAGGTGAACGGTTTGTCGGTATATGATCTTGGTGAGTACAGATTCGGACGTCCGACTCGTATCACGGTGAATACATCTATGGGCAAAGCCGGGGTCATCAACATCGAACGTGACGCCGATCTGTCAGGTCCGTTGCACAACAAGGGCGTTGGCATTCTCGCGGGATATCTTCGACATATGTTTGCCCAGGACAAGCCGATTGTGATGTCGGCTTCCATATCATTCGAGCAATCATATTCCGGTGTTGATGGTGACTCTGCGTCTTCCACGGAGATATATGGCATCCTGTCATCATTGACAGGCGTTCCTATCAAGCAGGGCATTGCCGTGACTGGCTCCGTCAATCAGAAAGGGGAGATACAGCCGATTGGTGGTGTCAATGAGAAGATCGATGGTTTTTTTGATGTCTGCAAAAGCCGTCGTCTGACTGGTCACCAGGGTGTAGTCATACCGCATCGTAACGTCCGTGACCTTCTCCTGCGTCCGGATGTGATCGAGGCCGTCAAAGCGAAGAAGTTCCACATCTATCCCGTGAAGACGATCAGTGAGGGGATTGAAGTTCTCACAGGCGTACCCGGTGGAAAGCGATTGCGCAGCGGCCAGTTCACGAAAGGATCGATGTTCGCAAAAACGAATGACAGATTGTGTGAACTGGCAAAATGTCTGGCGCAGTTTTCGCGTGAGGTTTCCGAGAAGAACTCGGACGACAAAGAAAATGGAAAAGCCACTGTTGCCCGGCGGAAGAAGAATAAGTCTGGCAGGAAGAAGAAGCAAGGCTAAGACTGACTCACTGAGCGCTACATTGTGGTTTCAAGCATGTGTCTGATGTGACTATTGCGTAGCGCCGTGCAAAGGATAAGCATCACTTTTCCCTTGACACACCTCCGAACAAAGGCATGATTGCGTTGAACCTTTGGTTCAATGCGCAAAGCTAAAGAGACCGCAGCATCCTTCTCCCATGGTGAGAAGTTGAATGACAGAAGATGGTCTCAAGTTGCTTGCAGGGCGCGATCAGGAAAGTGATCGCGCCTTCTGTTTTATTAATGCGTTCGGCTCTGACTAAAAGTCTGCACCGAGAGAGAAGTACGAGGTTGGTTTATCAGACACCTTGTTGAAGTCGGTAGACCATGCCAGATCATAGCGAAGCAGAGCGAACCCAAACAGGTTAAGGCGCATGCCCACACCGAAGCCGGTTTGTATGTCATTCAAGTGACCGGGTCCTCCCAGAGAAGTGCCGCGGGGATAGTCGTCCCCATACCATGCCGCACCTATATCAGAAAATGCAACACCGGTGACATTCGTCAACACCAGCGGCAGCGGGAACCGCATAGCCAGCACCTGGACCAATGGGAACCGGAACTCAAAGTTCATCAGGGCATAGCGGTCGCCGGAAATTCCATAGTAAGACTGTCCGCGGAGTGGAGTGACAACTTCCGCGAAATACAGATTCTCCACTTCGTAGACACTTGCATCCAGAGTGCGTTTGCCTATCCAGTTGGTCGTTCCGCCCAGAAAGTACAGTTTCGGAGTGCGACTGAAAGAAGCACCGCCGGAAGCTCGAAAAGCCATAGAGAAGGCGCCGGAAATATGCCAGTATTTGCGGTAATCAAGCCCAAATGAGTAGAACTTGATATCTTTGGCGTCAAACAAGTTGATCCCGGCATCAACCGAAAGCTTGAGACGACGCCCGTTCATGGGGCCAGTGTAGCCCCACAGGATGTTGTCAAACACATAGGCACCGCTCATGGTTGACACTTTTGAATTGCGATCTTCGCGAGGGTCATCGTAGTCCACGTAATCACGGTCGATGAAGAACTGGGCGGCTGAGTACTCCAGCCGACTGAAAGTGGAGAATGGTCTGCGTGCGAACAACATCAATCCGTAGAAGCGATCAGAAAACAGGTGGTCTCTTTCGTCGATGTAATAATTCTTGGAGTGGAACAGACCGGTACCCAGGTTGATGCGATTCTTATTGTTGAAGTAATATGCCTGGACGTACGATTGGTCGATGGTGTTAACCAGGTCGGTGGCGACAATAATTTGATGGTCACCCAGATAATCAGAGAAGACGAATTGTGTCTGGCCGCGCATGCCAAAGAACGTGTTGTATGAGAAGCCGCCCCCGATGAAATCAGGCGTGAACTTGACTTTGTACTTAGTGATCTTGTATTCACCACTTGGAAGCCGCGGAGGAATCGAGTCGAACAAAGCAGGTTCAGTGAGTACTTCCAGTATGAGTGTGCTATCGGCGGGGATGTCCGTCAGCAATTCATCCAGCGCATCGGCGCTATCACGGTCTACAAAAATGTATTCATCACCGTATACTCCGGTTTCAGTCACGATTTCTTCAGTCTCTACCGAATCGCCGGAGACATCACCAGTACCGGCAATCTCTTCGCCTTCTTTGGAAACCGGTTCCCCGACATCCGTTGTTTTCTCAATAGCAATGTCCTGATCTGTCTCACTGTTGTCTGCGGATACAGCAGGGGGCTCGCCTGCAGATGTTGCATCGTCAGACGGTGCTTCGTTCGGAGACTCAGAAGCGATTGTGGCCACAGGTTCCTCGGGATCAAGCAAGTCATACTTGCCAAGCACATAGTCCGTGCTGGTCAGTACTCCGTTGTTACCAACGGGAACAAGGTCCTCAAGCAGAAAGATGTCGTAGGCGCCTTTCTGGAATGCCGAGAAGGCGATCTTATCACCGTCCGGCGACCACGAGATGCTGCGAATCCCGCCAAGAGTATTTGTAACGGCGAAATAGCGGACGGAATCAAGATAGCCAACGTAGATGTTGTCGATTCCGTTCCGGTTAGAGACGAATGCAATCTTGTCTCCGCTGGGAGCGACCGCCGGTCGGCGATTCTGACCGGAACCAACATCCACCGGCTCCACTCGATGTTTCTCGAGATCAACCATGAAAATGTTGTAGCACCCATACTCCAGGTCACCGGGCATATAGGAGCCTTCGGAGAAAATGTACGGTTGACCGGCAGCATCCAGGATTGGATTCTGGGGATGTGGTCGATCAGACGAGAAGACCAGTGTCTTTGAATCATTCATCCAGCAGGGATCAAGATCATCAAACCTGTCGTCGGTGATCTGAACTATCTCCTCGTTGTCAAAACAGTACACAAACAGGTCGCGCTTGTGTCCATCGAGGGCTGAAAATGCGATCTTTGTGCCGTCCGGTGACCATGTGGGGGAGACGATGTTGTAGTAGTCGAGGTCTATTCTTTCGTAGATATCCCCCGACTTGATGTCCAGCAGGCACAGGGCATCCTTGCCTTTTGCCTTGACCACGAAAACGAGTTTCCGACCATCCGGCGAAAACGACATGCCCGATACGTAGGAATGCAGGGACTCCAGGTCCCCGGAACGCTGTGCTTTCGCCAGCCGCTTGAGGACCTCGCCGTCGATGGCTGATATCAGGACGATTTCGGTGAAATCCGACCTGTCGGAGAAAATCGCTATCTTGTCGCCATCGGGTGAGTAGGCCGGTTTTTCGTTGAAATGTGATCCGTCCTTTCTCGCATGAGTGAGCTCGTGTGCGAATTCATCAGCTTCCTGGCGCTTGGCGATTGCCGGCCAGTACCGCCGTTTCATCTCTTTGGAGAAATCCTCCCAGAGTTCCTCAAGCTCAATCCCCAGGGTAGCTTTGACAGCCTTGTTGATCGACAGATGTATTTTGCCCTTTTTGAAGAGCTCCCCAACTTTTTCTTCACCGTACTTCTCTGCGATGAATTTTATGAGCGCCGGTCCTTCGGTGTAAGCCAGGAAACCCTGAATGTAGTCAGGCGGGGCAAGGTAGCCATTTATTGTGGCGTCCCGAACAAACATATCGGTGTTGTAGTTCCAGCCATGACGTGAGGAGTACTCGGCATATCCCTCCGCCAACCAGAGAGGCATGTTGAAGAATCTTCGGCTGGAGATGATTGAAGACAGCGAGTTTCCATACAACAAGTCGTATGTAACAGCGTGAGTCAGTTCGTGATGCAGAACGTGGCGGAAATCTTCGTACGATCCGTCGAACGGTATCACTACACGTTTTTTGAATATTTCTGTGAACCCACCGACCCCTTCGGGCAGCAGCGATGAGATAATGTTGGTCTGTTCAAAGTCATTATGAGAGTTGTAGATGAAAATGGGAATTCGATTTTGCAGCTTGTAGTGGAGCTCGTGTGATATTTCGACATACGCGGATTCCAAGACCTCGGCGGCGAACTTGGAGGTGGGGTAGGCGTCTTCGTAGAAATATATATCGAAATGCCGGGTCTGGATGTAACTCCACTCGAAGCTTTTGTAATGGACCTTGTTCTTGCCGAAATAGGTTTCCTGTGCTCCGACTTGAGCGCCTGCAAACAGCACTGCTATTAATGTGGCGACCAGTGTTTTTTTCATCACTCCACTCATCCTTAAGTTCTACATCAAGCCAACTGTTGACGCTGACCAATCAGTCATTTTGAAACCATATCCGGAGATCGCAGAACTGCCTACAATTGTTCTGGCCCCACGCCTAACCGGAGCGGCATCAAACACTTATCCTATTAATATCGGCTCCGAGTCCCGTTAATTTGTCCTCGATCCGATGATATCCTCTGTCTACATGATAAATCCGCTGAACGCCCGATACACCTTGGGCAGCCAGGCATGCCAGCACGATTCCCGCCCCAGCCCGAATATCCGGTGCCATGACCTCAGCTCCATGAAGTTGCTTGACACCATTGATGGTAGCTTCTCCGCTCGAAACGGCAATATCTGCACCCAAACGTCGGAACTCCATGGTATGGGAAAACCTGTCCGCAAAGACTGTCTCTCTGATTCGTGAGGTTCCCTCTGCCGTTGCTGCTGCCGCCATGATACAGGCCTGAAGGTCGGTTGGGAAGCCGGGGAAGGGGAAAGTCGTCACGTTGGTGGCTGAAAGTCGGTCAGGTCCGGTGACAGTAAGGCCGTCGGGCATAATCTCGATCCTGCAACCCATCTCAATCAGTTTGTGGGAGACAACTGTTAAGTCCTGCGGAGGTACGCCGGTAACTGTCACTTCGCCGCCGGTCATGGCAGTGCCAATCATGAACGTACCCGCTATCAGGCGGTCGCCGGGAACAGTGTACTCAATCGCCTTTAGGGATTTGACCGGTTCTACCACAATTTCAGGTGTACCGGCTCCATGTATCTTA
>QNAF01000125.1 GCA_003641405.1 Candidatus Zixiibacteriota bacterium
CAATCTCACTGCTTCAACTTTGAAAGCTCGGTCAAACTGACGACGCTTCTTGGACATAAACACACCTCCTGATAGAAGTTAACTCTATCTTCTCGATGTGTCCACAATTCGGGGGAGGTTCACTCACCGTCACTGATGCCACTTCCTTATCCAGTCAGGATATAGTTGAAATCGAGGTGGCACCGCAGGATTTGCAAGTGGAGGTGAACGCTGCCATTGAAGACGGACTGCGCTATCTTTATCAGCACCAATGGGCAGACGGAAGATGGCGAGACTATGGGTGTGACGCATCAACCACCGCGATGGCTGTCCTGGCGTTTGAAAACCAGGGCCATCTTCCCATTAATGATTATGATGAGGATATCTATGCTGAGTATGTACAAGCCGGTTTGGACTTTTTGACCTTAAATCTGCGTACTCAGTCAATATCCGTACAAACGTATGGTGACCCGGAAGAAATGGTTGCAGGCAATATGGACGGTAACGGGCTCGGGGTTTACCCAAATTCCTGCTATACAGGTTATGAAACCGGAATGGTAATTTTGGCTATGGTTGGTTCTGGACCAGACGGATCAACTGCTCCTGATCTGGTAGCTCCAAATGGTCCCGTCGGGATAGTCGGTCGAACGTACCGCGAGCTGGTCGTGGACATGGTAGACTATTGTGCCTGGGCTCAGAACGAAGCAGGTGGCGGCTACTACAGAGGTGGGTGGCGGTACAACGCGAACTACCCATCTTCCGACAACTCGGTTTCTCAATGGTCACCCATAGGTATGGAAGCGGCTGAAACCAACTGGGGCATATCAGCGCCTGACTTTGTCAAGAGTGAGTTGGAGCTGTGGATCAACAACAGTCAGTATCTGTACGGCGGTTACTGGGATGGTGCTTTCAAGTACACAACCAGTTTTGCTCGCGACGCCATGCCGTCCACTGGGGCAGGTTTATGCGAACTGGCCTACTGCGATATTTCTCAAAGTGATCCGCGTTTTCAACGCGCTTTGGCATACCTTGAACGCGCATGGGGATCGTCCTATAACCTGGGTTTCTACTACAGCATGTATGGGATCGCTAAGGGGTGCCGAATTGCGGTGGACGATTTCGGAGAACTGTCTGAGGTGAACTTCATTGGGAGTATTGAGTGGTACCCCGATTACACTCAGCATTTGGTCGCGATACAAAACGCCAACGGTAGTTGGCCTACACATACTTGGGGGCAGTACCTTGACGATTCCTGGGCACTGCTGGTACTGCAGAAAACGATAGTAGGAGACCGTCCCGTGGCTATTATCGATGCTCCAACATCAGTGCCGCCTGATTTTCTCTTTGATCTGGACGGGAGCGGCTCCTTTCACATGGATCCAAACTTGGATATTGTTGAGTGGCTCTGGGATTTCGATAAATCTGATGGTGTAGACTGGAACAGTCCGGATGCTATGGGTTCAATAGCTGGAGGCGTTAGCTATAGCCTCTTCGGAGCGGTCGCTGATACTTTTGTCGTAACCCTCAAGGTGACCGACAATAGTAATCCTGAAATGACCGATATCGCGGAACACATAATAATCGTCAACTTTGAGAACCATCCTCCGATAGCCGACGCGGGAGGCCCTTACTCGGGCAAAGTAGGCGAGCTGATATGTTTTGACGGTACCGGCTCCGTCGATCCTGATGAAGCCGTGGGAGATTACATCGCTAGCTACGCCTGGGATATCGATGGCGACGGCCAGTTTGACGACTGTTTTGATGCAATCTGCTGTCAAAGTTGGTCCTACGAATATTCCGGATACATCGGTCTGGAGGTAACTGATTCTTACGGTGGTGAGTCGGCGGATACATCATATGTAACGATATATGTTTCAGAGTATGACGTCTATCTGGCTACATCGGACATTTCATTCTCTAATCCCAATCCTCAGTCCGGGGAAGCCATAACCATCTCAGCTATCATTCATTGCGGCTTAGCCTCCGATCCCATTATGGATGATGTTCTGGTGAGATTCTATGATGGCGATCCCGACGTTACTGTTCATCAAATTGGCGACGACCAGGTAATACTCGGCATGATGGCGGGTGATGCTATCGCGGTCGCGGTCGACTATGTGGTTGGCGACACGGTACCTCGGGAGATATTTGTAAGGGTCGACCCACGAGATGACATAGAGGAGTACGACGAGGATAACAACGAGGCTATCAAGGTCATAGAAGCTGTACTACCTGTACCACCCCTAGCCCTGGACATCATACCCGGTTCCTGTCCGAATGTGCTTGATGTGGATTTGACGAAGGTCAGTGACTATTACAAGCAGGAGCGAGATACCGAGGCGAAAGATCTTGAGGATGAAGTCGGTGTGTTGTTAGTAGCAATACTTGGGACAGATAAGCTCGGGGTCTGGAATGTTGATCCTGCGACTGTTAGGATCGAACGCTTTTCGCCAATTCGTTCGAAGTACGAAGACGTCAGCACACCAGTCAGTGAAGACGAAGACCCAACCGGTGATCACATCAATGAGTGCGAGTGCAATACTGATGGCCCGGATGGCAACCTCGACTTGTTGCTCCAGTTCCGCAAGGTAGATATCATTGCCGCACTCGGCGATGTCTACGACAGTACTTATGTTCCGCTAACTCTCACCGGTAATCTATTATGCGGTACACCTTTCGAACTGACCGACTGTGTTCTGATCGTGAATGGTCTGAGGCCGATTCCTGAAATGGCATCTAAGAACGGCGACCTACCGCTGTCGTTTGCGGTTGACCAGAACTACCCGAACCCATTCAATCCGAGCACGACATTCAGATGGACGATGCCAGAATCCGGCGAATGGGAAGTGTCCGTCTACAATATTACTGGTCAGCTGGTTGAAAAAGCCAGTGGTTTGTCACAGGCAGGAACTGTCGAATACGAGTTCCAGGCATCCGGGCTCGCTTCCGGCATGTACTTCTACAGAGTAACTGCTGGTGACAACAGTGAAACCAGGAAGATGATACTGTTGAAGTGAAATGGATAGAGATGGTGTCAACGCTTCTTCTTCTTAAGAGGAGTACTAACTTTCGAGATGCCGCCAGGCGTGTTCGACAAACCCGGCACCTTGGCAAAAAGACCTGGCCGAACAGAGAGTGGTAGGTCAGAGTCGGCTTGAAAAGTTGGCTGCGTATCCGTTAATCGAATAACAGAAAACCCCTCGGCTCTAATGCCAAGGGGTTCTCTGTCTCGACTGAGAGTGAGTGTCGAGCCTAATTTGTCAGACCAAGCTCAGGTGACGTAACAGGTTTCTTGACAGTCCGTTTCACCGGTATCGTGAACCGGGTCTCGCTCTCATCGTTCAGTTCTATCGTCAATGATTTCTCGAACGATTCCTCCAGCATGTCCTTGTTAAGTTTCAAGCGAGCTTCGGCTGACTCGCCGGCTTTAACTTCGCCGGGCAGTTTCAGCTCAAACAGGTCTTGTGGCAGATCAACAAGTTGTACTTCGAGATCTTCTTCCGAAACATTGGTGATAGTGAATTCGATCTCGTCCCGGATTGTCTCTCCAAACTGTGAGATGTCCAGCTTGTACGGCTTGATAATGACCGGAAATGTGGAATCCGGTCGCTCAACGACTTCAGCAATGATGGTCACTTTCTTCTTTTGTGTACCTTCGTTGGTCTCAATTCTCGGTGATTTCTGTATCCGGTGTTTGTAGCGCTTGGTGCTGAGAATTATTTCAAGCCTGGTGCTGTCGCCGACAGCAAGCTCCTTCTTTTCGAGCGGAGCTTTGGTGCATCCTCAGCCAGGCAGTACTTTGATAATCTTGAGGCTGTCCTCACCGGCGGCTTTGAGCCAGAAAACGTGAGATATTTTCGCGTGCTGTGGTACGTATCCGAAATTGAACTCGGTCTCGTCGATTTGAAGTAGCGAAGCTGCGTAGGTCGGACAGATAAGCAGTTGCAAACCCAGAACCAGACCAGCCACGATTGCGATTCGTCTTACCATGTTGCTGTTCTCCTTTCAGTATGTCTCATTGGTGTTATTCGTATCTTTCAAAAGGTCGTTATTATTCCCGTCAGGCGCCGTTCGGCCGGGCACCGAATATCTTTTCACCTGCTTGATGCAGCAAACTGCGCGAAGACTTGACAGTCAGCGGGATGATTTCCGTGGAGAGATCGTCGGGGTTCATCACGTTAAGTGCCGTTACCACCAAGTGTACTTCGTTTGATGATTTCAGATCAATAATATGTAGACAGCAGGTGGAGTCACAGCCCTTGACATCGACGGCCGCCTCAACCAACCCCAGCGCAAAGAGCATATCGCAGATCATATGGTCATCGGTCGCAAGGTTCTTGTCCACCCCTGCGAAAGCCACGTCGTAGCCGACAATGCGATCATATCCGAATGGTATCACTGAGAGGATCGCAAGTACGGCGATGGCAACGGCAATACCCACCCCCATACGTCGCCGTCGTGGTAATCCGATGGTTGCCGCCGGAACGTGTTTACGTTTCCGCAGAGCAACTTCTGTCTCAACGGTGTGCTTTCGCTCTGATATCGGTACAACATTGAGGGTATCATTCACAGCGGCAGCTTCAAACATCTGATTCAACATCCCGGCAGCTTCAGCGAGGCGGGCGCAGTCCGGACACTCGGACAGGTGGGCCAGCAGTTCATTATCAGCAGGAGCTGCGGACTCAGTTCGCCTTGATTCCGCCAGTCTGAGTTGAGCTTCGCGGCAACGCATAACCTTTAGTTTCCTTCCGGAGACCCGGTGGTCTTCTGTGATTTGGATTGTCGGGAAAAACTGAGCAGCCTGTCTCGCATTTTGCGCCTGGCGCGGAACAACCGGAGCTTAATTGCCCCCTCGGTCTTGTCATAAAGATGAGCCAGTTCTGCAATCGTCCAGTCTTCCAACTCATACAGCGTAACCAGTGCCTGATCTTCCGCTGAGAGTGCTTTGAAAGCCCGGCTAAGCCAGTGCCTGGCAGCAAGAACATCGACCGGGTTGTCACCTGGCAGGTTCAGTTCGATTTCCGAGGTCAGTGGTACAAACCGTTTCCACCAGGGCCTTCGAGTTTGGCTTCTGAACGTGTTGACCATGATCCGATAGAACCAGGGGCGAAAAGCGGCATGGTCGCGCAACTGAGGGAACCCGACACAGGCCGCTACCAGCGCGTCCTGGAACAGATCATCGCCTTGTTCACGGTCACCTATCAGCTTGCGGCAAAACATATTAGCTCCGAGATACTCCGGTTCCAAAAGACTCCAGAACAGGTCTTTGCTATCACTCATTCTTGATTAAGACGCTTTCGCTGAAGGTTCGGTTACACCAATCTGGTACTTTTTGTTGCCGGAAATTCCACTGTTGAATTATCGGGTATATATCAAAGAAGTCAACTTCTCAGGACGTCACGTCTTCTTATAGCAGAGCCGTTGACAATCGGTGGTACTGATCTGTCGGTGCTGATTGACGTACTGTCTATAAACCCTGTTGCACTATGTTAAAGAATTGCGACGGGACACTTAACCGAACGCCGTAGCAATCGGACAATATTCGAACCACAAGAAGTGACCGCCTGATGCAGGGATAACCGTTTTTTGTTGTGCCGCAAGAGGTTCGCTCGTTTTTGTAAAATAAGCGGAGACAGGCAGAACAAGAATTTTGGTTGACATCCAGGTGGTTTTAGACTATATTTTTAACTTAAAGAGTTACGTGCGCATAGGATTACACGCTACGGTTTCAAGTAAGGCTCCCCACCGCCTTGCCACACGTTTTACAATTGTAACCCTGGTTGTGATTCAGGGTTTTTGTCGTTACTGCAGCGTGTGAAAATATGCAAGATGAAGTTACACTATCCACAATTGGAGGAAGGTAATGAGAAGTACCCTTAAGGAAGGTTTCATGGCAACGGGCTTGGTCTTGCTTGCCGTGATGCTGCTGGTTGTTGCCCTGTGTGGGTCGACGCTTGCCGTGGCGCCATTGGACGTCAAGAAGAGCAGCGGTTCGCAAGCTGACAGGGTTGACGAGTTCAATGTTATGCCTCGTTTCGAGCGATTGGACCGTCAGATGACATCAAAAGATGTGATAGACGAACGACGTGTCTCATCTCAGTCACGCGTCCCTCTTGGTGCGGCATCCGCCTCGCCGGGCATTGGCGTAGGCTACGCCTGCGACGCGGTATTCGAAGATGTTCAAGGCAGATACGGAACCCACATGGGTTCGCGTATTGAGCCATCTGTCGATGGTGCTGGTGATATGTATGTTCATTTCACCTACAATGACCAGAGCGACACGGTTACCGTTCCTACAAAAAGTCCTCAATGTGGCTACAACGTATATGATCCTCAGGTTAGCGCTGCATTCCAGTGGCCACACGGCCAGTTTGCAGGCGGTGATTTCCAGAGTTCCAGCGTTGATACCGCCGCGGGATACGTGCCGAACATCGCCGTGAATCCGAATAGTGGCTATGTTGTCGGTGCTTGCTATGACTGGGGCAAGTATGGTGCGAATGAGGATTTTGGCAACCGTATCTATTGGCAGACGTCACCTACAAGTGCTGACTTCACCCCGGACTCCATCCCGTTCGCTCTCTACAACCCGAACAACTGGTTGCCTGATGGTGATGGCGACTTAATGCAAAATCCGACAGTGGCCATTCAGGAAATCGGCGGCACACGCTACACACATGTGGTTGGTGGATCGCAGGGTTGGTACTCATGGCACGGAACGTCGTACGGAAGTCGCCCCGTCTCCCACTACTATACTACCAGTGAAGATGGCTCTGGAGGCTGGATAGACGGTGGTATTGCGGACACCAGTCACCATTGGAACTATTGTATGGCCGTACAGCCTAATGGTTCCAAGATTGGTGTAGCCGTAATTCACTACTCACCGTCAGGTATCGCCAACGATAACGAGCGTGACAACGACGTCTACTTCAACGAGAAGGACATGGCTGTTGATCCCGGACCAACTGGCTGGATGACAACATCTGTCAATCTTACAAGCTGGGATCGTATGGGGGGTACCTCCTATACACCGTTTGTCACAATTGACGCTGTTTATGACCATCTCGGCTATTTCCATGTAGTTTTCGATGCCATGTTTGTCCCGCAAGACCCCGACGGTATCGGTCGTTTTGACTGGGGCCGGTTCACCTCTGGCATTATTCACGCTACCAACCACCCCAGTTCCGTCTGGCATGCCGTAGTTGGCGATGGTAACTATGGACCGGCTGCAAACACGATCATCTGCGGATTCGGTTTAATGGTTAACAGCTATGTTGCCCAGGCAAACATTTCTGAATGTCAGGATCCGGGCGGTGATTATCACCTGTACGTAACCTGGAACCAGATCCATCCCGACATTCCTAATCAGGAAACTGATCCTGACATTATTTATGCAGCTTCCCGTGACTGTAGTGATGAAGACAGCCCGGACGCTCGTGAACATAAAGCAAACTACGAGATGTTCCTTTCAGTTTCGACTTCTGAAGTCGGTGATCTGTGGGATGCCCCACTTAACCTGTCTGATACCCAGACTCCGGGATGCGACGGAGATCCCAGTGGCGAGCTCTGCGGAAATGAGTGGTTCCCGAATATGTCGGAGCACGGGTTTGACGAAGCCGGCCTTGCCGATCTTGACTACAATGCTGCGGTGACGCACCCGAACGCAAGATTCGCCGGTTACTCCGGAACTCGCTATCTCTTTGTTTCGTACCTGGA
>QNAF01000126.1 GCA_003641405.1 Candidatus Zixiibacteriota bacterium
GTACACACCTACTCTTTGATCCATGACGATTTGCCATGCATGGATGATGACGACTTGCGCCGGGGAATCCCCACCTGCCATAAGAAATTCGGCGAGGCGGTGGCCACACTTGCAGGTGACGCTCTGCACGTGATAGCCTTTGAGCTTATGGCCCGAACCGGATCGATTGATGCTGTCCGCGAGCTGGCTCAGGCGGTCGGGACTTCCGGCATGCTTGGTGGTCAGATGGCTGATATCGAGGCGGAAGGTCGTTCGGTAACGCGAGATGAAATGGTTAATATCCACTCTCGCAAGACAGGTGCTCTCATCCGTGGGGCAGTGAGAATCGGAGCCATTCTGGCAAATGCCCGACTGGAACTTCTTGAACGGTTGAGTGTGTACGGGGAGAAGATCGGACTGGCTTTTCAGATAATAGACGACGTTCTTGACATCGAAGGTGACCAGCAACTGCTGGGAAAACAAGTTGGTTCTGACAGCAAAAACAACAAAGCAACGTTCCCGGCAGCGATTGGAATCAAAGCCTCCCGCGACGAAGCCGCACGATTGATAGATGAAGCGCTGTCCGCCTTTGACAGAGACGATGATAATATGCTGAAGTTTCTGGCCCGTTACATAGGTCAGCGCGAGCACTGAGAAAGCTGATGAAGCACCTTCCAAATATCAACGGCCCCGAAGATGTCAGGAAGCTCTCCGCCGAGGAACTGTTAGAATTAGCTGATGAACTTCGCCAGGAAATCATTGCGGTAGTCTCCAGGACCGGGGGACACCTCGCTTCGAGTCTTGGCGTTGTGGAACTGACGGTTGCGCTGCATCAGGTGTTTGATTCTCCTCGTGATCGGATTCTCTGGGATGTTTCTCACCAGGCGTATGCGCACAAGTTATTAACCGGCAGGAGGGAAGCCTTCCGAACACTACGCCAGTATGGGGGATTGTCCGGTTACTGTAAACGGACTGAGTCCGAACATGATCACTTCGGGGCCGGCCATGCCTCGACTTCCATTTCTGCGGCACTTGGCCTTGCCGCGGCGCGAGATCTGAAAGGTGAAGATCACTGCGTTGTGGCGGTTATCGGTGATGGTGCGATGACCGGCGGCATGGCGTTTGAGGGTATGAACAACGCCGGATCGCTCAAGAAGAATCTACTGGTCATCCTAAATGACAATACCTGGTCCATTTCCAAGAACGTAGGGTCCATTTCCAAATACCTGACAACGATAATCACGGACGAGAAATTCAATCGGCTGCGTAACGAAGTCTTTGAGTTGGTGGACAGGTTCAAGCGTCGTGACCGGATTCGTGAGACTATTCAACACCTTGAGAAATCCATCAAGGGTTTGCTGGTACCCGGGATGCTTTTTGAGAAGCTGGGTTTCCGCTATTTCGGCCCCATCGACGGTCATGACTTGCCGCTGCTTGTGAAAACACTGTCGGACATCAAGGACCTCCCCGGTCCTTTGATGCTTCACGTGGCCACAGTGAAGGGGAAAGGGTTTACGCCATCCGAAGAGGACGCCAATACTTTTCATGGTATCGGCAAGTTCAACAAGGTCACCGGCAAGGCTGCTCCATCAACAATTGCGCTTCCGACATATACGGACGTTTTCGGAAAGACAATGGTCGAACTGGCAAATAAGAACGACAAGGTTGTCGCGATTACCGCAGCAATGTCCTCGGGGACAGGGCTTGACAGTTTTGCCTGCAAGTTGCCGGATCGCTTTTTCGATGTTGGCATTGCTGAAGGTCACGCTGCCTGTTTCGCTGCAGGACTGGCCGCGGAGGGTGTGCGACCATACCTGACCGTGTACTCAACATTCATGCAACGTGCCTACGATCAGGTCGTACATGACATGGCGCTGCAGGATTTGCCCGTCGTTATCTGTATGGACCGGGCCGGACTGGTCGGCAACGACGGTCCGACACATCATGGCGCCTACGATATTTCGTACCTTTCCGCAGTTCCGAACATCACCATCGCTGCTCCCAGGGATGGCAATGAACTTCGCGCCATGCTCCACCACACCGCGGAGAACAGCATGCAGGGAGTCACGGCCATTCGTTTTCCGCGTGATGCCGTCCCCATTCCCATGGAGGATGAGGTCAGAGCTATCGATTGGGGTCGCTGGAAATGGCTGACCGACCCGGCTGGTGTTGTCATACTTGCTGTTGGTTCCATGGTCAATAGTGCGCTTCGGGCAAGGGAAGAACTGACCGAAAAAGGGCTGACAGTTGCGCTTATCAATGCACGGTTTGTGAAACCGCTCGACCAGGAGATGCTTGAGACAGTACTAAAACAAGCCAGGTTAGTTGTGACAGTAGAAGAAGGCGCCCTTCCGGGCGGGTTTGGACAGGCGGTTGCTGAGTACCTGTTGCGAAACAACTTCGGTGGCAAACTCAGATCGCTCGGAATCCCCGATAGGTTTATCACACACGGCAGCAGGGAAGAGTTGCTTCGGGAAATCGGCCTTGACTCTCACAGTATTGCTCACACAATGGCGCAGTTTATCGAAGAAAACAGGGATCTGTTGGCGTCGAAGAAACCTACCAACGGTCGTCTTTTTCAGAATCTGACTTTCCGGCGCAACGGCAAGAACGGAAAAAGAAACCCCGACAGGAACACCAGCTTGACTGGTGCTAGCGAGAAGTGAACAAGAGACACCTCAATGCACTTTGGTCTTATTGCAAATCTTAAACGTGTTGGGGCAGACGAAACAATCAACGCTTTCGTTGATTGGGCGAACAAGAACGGCACCGAGCTTACTTTCTGCGATGACCTGAAAGACAGCATCGCCGCCCACAAACGTTTTCTCCCGCGTCACGAGTTGCCGCAGAACGTGGATATTATCGTGGCCATGGGTGGTGACGGTACGATTCTTGCCGCTGCCCGTTCGGTCGGGTCGGTCGGCACGCCGATCCTCGGTATCAACCTCGGCTCGCTGGGGTTCCTGACACAACAGACGCCCAGTCAGTTAATACCTGCTTTGGATGCCATCATTGCCAGGGAGTATCGTATTGATGAACGCATGTTGCTCAAAGCCGAGATTGCCGGACAGGGTCCCCTGCCCATGCCATACGCTCTGAATGACATTGTGCTGGATAACGGCCCGGTAAGTCGTGTCCTGGATATCAATCTCCGGATTAATGGTGAAGACGTTGTAACCTACATTGCCGACGGTTTGATAATCGCCACACCGACAGGTTCTACTGCCTACAATCTGGCAGTTGGGGGTCCAATTGTGAGCCCAAACATGGATGCCATGATCGCCGCGCCTATTGCTCCGTTTTCTTTAACCACGCGACCGATGATCATCCCCGGAGACGCCATGCTTGAATTAACCGTGTTCACGGACGAGCACAAGGCGATGCTTACATTGGACGGTCAGGTTGGTGTGGAACTGTTAGACAGCCAGAAGGTGACCATTTCGCGCGCCGAGTTCAAAAGCAAGTTCATCCTGTTCCCGGAAAACTCCTACTACAAACTGTTGCGCAGCAAACTCCACTGGGGCGTTAGACCGAACCCGTAGGGGATAGAGGGGAGGCCAGCGTTTCTTCTCAGTAGGTCGGAACCCCTTGGTGGTTCCGACATTCTCTTGCTTGTTGAAAAGCTCTTCCAGCAGTTGTGTTAGATCCTGATCCGCCTGCGGCGGATTGTGATCTGACACATAAGCCGTTGTAATACAAGCCACAGGTCGGGTTCCGAACATTGTCCGTTGGAGTGAGAAACCCGACATCTTACGAGGTGATGAAACAAAGACGTTACCGTGGCTGGCAGATGTTCACATCTGCCATATTTCCCCTGCCTCCGGCGGGTCGGAACACCGACAGTCCCCTTGGCTGTGGGATCTTACCGCTCTTGACTACACCACCGCCCCCGTGCAGAAGTTCTGAAGGCTTGGTAATTGGTCAACTATTTCGAGTGAGGTGAGATAGTCCATATCAACCGCTGATGTTTCTTTGTCTTTCACCTTGTTCACGTCGTCATAGTCCATTGCATAGGCCAGATGAACAGCAGTCAGGGCGTTCAAAATCGGTCCTGGTGATTGTGATGGTTCATAATGCAGAGCGACTGCCTCCAGTATTGTGTCCGGCAGACCCCAGAGCGACAACAGATATGCACCCATCGCAGCATCACTCACACCGAGGACTTCATGTTGGGCTTTGTAGAGCGGTAGGGAATCACTCTTGGCGAGCTGGATAGACTCCTTTAACTCGACTTCGAACTCTGTCAACATGAGCAGTTTACCAACGTCGTGTAGCATACCCGACATAAGGGCGTCTTCCGTGAATCCTCGACTCAACCCAAAAGCATGGGCAAGCAGGCGCGCTTTTGCGCCGACAGCCATACTTCGATTATAAATGCTCTCTATCGAATATTCCTTCAGTCCCGGATCTTCGAACTGGTTGAACACTCCTGCCGAGAGCACGATGCTCTGAACAGTATCCAACCCCAGCAGGTTGATTGCGTGAGAGACGCTTTCGACGCGTCCAGAAAGTCCGAAATACGCCGAGTTGATCATTTGAAACAGCTTAGCCGTAATAGCTACGTCCTGTCCAACCAGTTCGGCGATTTTTCGTACGGAAGTGTTTTCGTTCTTCAGCTCGCTAACAAGCTTGTTGTATGTCTCCGGCGGACTGGGTAGGGAGCCCACAGCAGCAATTCTATCACATAACTCCTCGTTGGCCATTAGATCCCGTAGATCAACCGAGTTCTCTATCATTTTCCTGAGTTCGCACGGGTCAAGTGACGATGGGACGAGCCGATGAACATACCCTACCGATTTCATGGCCGTTGCTCGATCAGTTTCATCCGATACCAGAAAACGGATCATCCTGGGGTATTTTTCGCTTGCCTGCTTTAGCAGTTCGGAACCGTCCATATCCGGCAGCTTCATCATTGAGACGATGACCTTAGGCGTGAGCTCATCCAGCACCTTGAGTGCTTCCGCTGCGTTGGCAACTGACTCTGCTTCCCACTCGTCTCCGAGCTTGCTTCGTACTTCCTGGAACCTGTTTTCATTTCCCTCGTAAGCCCCTACGAATACGATGTTCTTTGTGGTCAAGGAAGGTCTCCTCAGTCAAGTGGTTCAGACAAATTATGTCAGTAGGTTCTGTCTCTTTTATGTCGGCAACTCAGCAGCCAAGGATGAACCGAACTGGAAGCGAAGTTAGTCGCCTGTTCCCGGCGGTTCCATTCTCGCCTTATGCTCGAATCTGCTCTGTTGCAACGTCAGTACCCAATAAACGGATGAACTCCATCAGTACTCGCGAATCGAACTTATAGCTGGCTTTCCTCATCTCCATCAGTATCTGAAACGGTCTGGACGTTCCATGAACAGGTCCCGCGTGCATAGACTCGTCGAAATAATCGCAGATGGCTACAATCCGAGCAGCAAGGCTGATATCATTGGCTTTTAATTCTTGCGGGAATCCTGAGCCATCAAGCCGCTCCTGATGTTCCAATATGGATCTTAAGGCGCCGGCAGGAACCATCTGCATCTTCCTGAGCATGTCAGTTCCGACAATAGGGTATTTCTTGAGTCGTGAATTCGTTACGCGTGCTTTACTATCCGCTCGGAAGTAGTAATCTCGGTCAATGAGCCTTTTCCCGATCTCATGCAGCGTTGCTCCCACGCCGAGTTCGTGCAGGTCTGCCGGTTTTTCAATTCCGCAGCGCAAACCGAGCAGTATGGAGAGATTCCCAACGCTGATGGCATGGGCTATGGGGAAGCATGTCTGAGGCTGCACGTCCATCATGGCCCGACGGGCATCATCTCCCTGCAACGCCAGGTCCACGTGGTTACGACAGTGATCAACTGAACCCCTGATATTCTTCTTCGATGTCGGGTCGGTCAGGACTTGATCAAGAATGGAAACCGATGCTTCCGTCAGAACTTCCAATTTGGTATCTATCGGAACCGTCTCGTCCCTCAGCAGGGAAGGCAACTGCTTGACCATGTGCTCGTGGAGCTTCCCCTTTTGCGAAGCCGGTACATACAGAGTCCCATGACCGCGAGCTTTCAGGTTATCGATATCTTTCTGAGAGATAGATATATTATGCCGACGGAAGAGCCTGAGACGTCCGGGCATGTCCTTGTAGAGGTCAAACCCGCAGATGGAATCAACTGACAGTGATTCCAGGCCTACTGGCAAGAAATCGGTGTTTGTGTCGGGCATGTGTTCTTTCAAACCTCCAGCCCCCACAAACGATTGAAATCCTGTCGCGTCGTCCCACGCGGTTATTGTAGTACTCATCAGGAAAACCTGACTTGAGACCAATTATCGGTGAGTCGCTCCATCTTCTTAAGCTTGCCAGACCAAAATTTACAATTTGGTGAAGGTTTGCACTGATTATTGTTTGCAGATGAAATTGGCAGTAGTTCCCCGTCTGCCAAAAAACCCCTTGCAAAATGCCAAACTGGTGAATAGTTTTGGTTTACGTTAGCGGGAGTAACTCAGTTGGTAGAGTCACAGCCTTCCAAGCTGTTGGTCGCGAGTTCGAACCTCGTCTCCCGCTCTTTGTTGGATTAGACAAAGGAACCAGTCTTTGAGAATATCTTTCCTCGTGTCGCTTTGCGTCTTTGCACTCTTTCTTGCATGCATACAGGAAAGACCATATTCAAAAGCTGACAAAACATCCCCTGTATCGGACCGGCTGGCCGAAATGGTTACAGCCGATCAGCGCCTGCGATCTGACGATACTCTTGATTATGGCATAGTTGCCGAAACCGATCGCTTGCACAGGGAGGTCGTGTTTGAGTTGCTGGCCGAGGGTGCTATCACAGAAGCCACCGATCTGCACCGCGCCGCGCTGATCCTTCAGCATGCTGATCCTTCAAGTTGTCGCGAGTGTTATTTCCTTGCCTATCAACTGGCCAAGAGAGCAGTGGAGTTGGGGTTGGATAATGCTCGCGGGATGGTTGCCGGCTGTCTGGATCGTTATCTCGTTTTTTCAGGAAAACCACAGAAATATGGCACTCAGTACAACCAGGACAGCGTCGGGATCTGGTATCTTTTTCCGATTGACACTCTGACTTCAGATTCTCAACGAGTTGTTTGGAACGTCCCCCCGCTTGACTCATTGAAAATTGAAATCGATCTGCTCAACGGACACTAACTCGCAAAAAGTCCCCGTTTGGGCCGTTGATGGGGATTGGCTAAGTGCTGTAACATGCTGGTGTGTCACTCCTTACGGTATATCGCATGCCACCGCAGCCTGCTCGGCAATACCTGTACTAAGATTGAACAAATAGGCTCACGAAACCAGTTTTTTGTCCGAGAATAAGTTACTATATATGTGTGTTGGCTCGATAATAGATTGTCTTGTCAGATAAATTGTCACAAAAAAAGGCCTTGACAGCTCAAAGGCCGAATCTATATTGTGGGCTCGCCCGAATTAGGGTGCGCCGAAGTTATTGGCGCTGAACAGGAATGGTACGTCATTTGAGTTATTGACAAGGCCCAGATAGCTCAGTTGGTAGAGCACATCCTTGGTAAGGATGAGGTCACCAGTTCAATCCTGGTTCTGGGCTCTTTTTTTAGGATTTGAATGAAAGGCCGTTGAGATGGCGAAGGAGAAGTTTGATCGCAGTAAGCCGCATGTGAATGTGGGAACGATCGGTCACGTTGATCATGGTAAGACGACGTTGACGGCGGCGGTAACGATGGCGATGGCGCAGAA
>QNAF01000127.1 GCA_003641405.1 Candidatus Zixiibacteriota bacterium
CCTGACACCCGGCAGACCGTTCATAGCAGATTCAATTGGGAAAGCTATAAGCCGTTCGACCTCCTCAGGGGCCATGCCGTGTGCTTCGGCAAAGACCGGAACCATGACCGGCGAGATATCAGGGAAGGCGTCAGTTGGCAAATGTCGGTACTGGTAGATACCCAGCATGACAATCGCCACCAGGCCAATGATCAACAGGAGACGGTTTCTTAGAGCAAATTCAAGCAAGGGTTTCATCGCACCCTCCTCAATGTCCGTGGCCTTCATGGCCGGTGAAGGAACTGGTGATTACTTGCGCCTTCAATTCAAAGGCGCCCACGGAGACATACTCAACTCCTTCGGTCAGTCCTTCAAGGATGCGAGCATGGTGGTCATCAGAGTCACCTACGATTACCTCCCTGGCGACAAATTCGTCGGGTCCTTCAACTACAAAGATGACGCTTTCCTCACCTATTAGCTGTACCGCTTCTTTTTCGACTATCAGTCCCGACTCTCCGGTTTTTGTAGCAACCTGGGCATGAACAAACGTACCCGGCTGCCAGAGATTGTCCGGATTAGGCAGAACGACTCGCGCCGTGTTGCTTCTGGTGAGTATGTCCAGCATGGGAGTTACAAATTCAATAATGCCTGTTACTTGTTGCTTAGACCCAATCGCTGTAATAAGCACTTCCTGGCCGGTTCGGACTAAGTCAGCATCTTTTGGATAGGCTGCTAAATTGACCCAAACAGTGGAAAGGTCTGCCAGGACGTAGATGCTGTTCTCCTGCGAGACATACTCACCCTTGGAGATATGCCGTGAGATGATCCAGCCTGAGATCGGTGCTTCAATCGAATATGGATTCATGCTTTCATTACTCTCGATTACCGCAACGATGTCACCGGCGTTGACATAACTGCCGACACGGTACCGTGCCTCAAGGGCGATTCCTTCAAATCGAGGAGTGATGTGAATCAGGCGATCCTCGTTGAAACCAACTTCGCCCGGCAGTTCGCTTGTCTTGACGATGTCCCCCGATGTTGCCTTTGCCAGTTCGAGACCAGCCATCTTCTGAGCCTCGGGTGATAAGTTTACTACAATGTCATGGTCATCATGATCGTGAGCATCGTGGTCATATCCGTGCGTTTCCGCTTCATGATCGTGAGTTTCCAAGACAGCCGTTGTAGCCTTATGGTCGGCTTCATGTTCGTGATCACAATCTTCGTGTCCGTCTTGAGCGAACAGCGTTGCCGATGCCAGATACAGCAACATCAGTATTAGGGGCAAAATGCGATTAGTCATTGTTTCTTTCCTCATGAGCCTGAAGGATCATTCCTCCCAGCTGTTCCAGTGCAATAATCTGCTCGCGAAGGGCGAGCACTATGTCATTACGTTCGAATTTTAGTTCCACCAATGCCCGATTCGCCTCCAGGAGATTGGTGTAGGGCAAACGACCTGACTGATACAGAATCTGTATCGTCCGATAAGCCTCTTCGGCCGTTGGAAGCAATTCTTCCTCCAGGGCGGTGCGGCGGTGGTTCAGTTGCCTCAGATGAGCCACGCCGGAAGCAAGTGCCGCGGTACTCTCCAGGTGTGCTTGTTGGCGCTCGAAATCGACCTGTTGGATTTCGGCGTCAAGGCTCTGTAGAGTGCCGCGATTCTGATTGCGAAACGGTAACGGCAGGGCCAGACCAAACACAAAAGAACTGGATCCATCGGCAGCCAGTCGTTTGTAGCCACCGCTCAAAGTGAGGTTAGGTTTGGATTCGGCAGCCACCAGATATCGCTCCGCATTCAATTGTTCCTGGTGACGGTCCAAAGCCAGCAATTCTCGAGTCGAGTCAGCCATAGACTCCGAGATTTGGCTCAACACGGTTTCGAAATCCGGCTCGGCGGGCACAACCACTTTGACTCCGATGGAATCACCCGTCCATAATGATGCCAGGGAGATCTGGGCGGTCTCAATTTCCAGAGCCGCGTCTGCCCTGGCTAGCCTTGCACGTTGTTGCTCTAGCTGAGCCAGAAGCAGCTCTGATTCAAGTGCCGCCCCTTTGTCGATTCGTTTCTGCATCGTGGCCACAATATCATTCGCCAGCCCGATAGAAATGTCTGAGAGGTCTAACCATTCCTGGGCATGAGCCAGCCGGTAATAGCGCGCCCGCGTCTCCAGATAGAGGTCAAAAGCGGTCACCCTGACATCAAATTCAGTCGCCTGCCATACAGCCTCAGCCACTTTCCTTCGAGCGCCTCGCTGGCCGAAAAGCTCGAACTCCTGAGACAGAGAGACTCCGATTTCAGATTCGTCAAAACCGGGAGTTTCCCAGGTCACTCCGCCAAATTCAGCCTCAAGCTCCGGGTTGGGCCGAACTCCGGCCTGGATTATCCCCCCCTGCGCTGCCTCACGCCTCAGATCGAGAGACGCCAGCAGCGGGTTTCGGGCAGCCACCAAGTGTAATACTGCTTGGAGCGTCAAGGCCGAATCGTCGATTCCGGCCGTTGACTCCGTGCCAAACGGAGCCTCCCAACGGTCAGATCCGCTTGCCGGTTCGGTCATGATCGATAGCAGTGGTAGCGTCAAAATCACCGATATATGCAGTAGTCCTTTCATTTACTTCACTCCACTAAAATTACAGTTATTGCTGGAATGCACCCCGGGGGCGGGATATCCCAACCAGTTAGATCAGTTTTGGTGTTGTAATGAAAGGATCAACAGAGAAGAACTGTTACAGTCGTAGCCATTGGGACAGCCGGTTTCTCACCGGCAACTATTGTCCGGGCATGACTGGAGCAACGATCGGAGATCGACCCTTGATCGTCAGAGGAAATAGCCTGGTGAAGGGCGGCAGTTGCCATGATTGGCCCATCGGTGCCCCTGAAGCGTTGCCACAACCGGGGACTGTCAAGGGGAATATCCGAACAGCCAGCGCAGTTGTGGTCAGAATCCTCTCTCTCCGGTGCCGGTGTAGAACACTCGGTGTCACAGCAGGTGTTAAGATGAACCGTCTCGATCTTAACGTGGCCCGAGTCGCCCAAACAAAGTACCTGGCTGGAACTGCTCACGTAGAGACCAAAGCCCAGTAGAAGGCAGAGTGGCCAAGCGACTAATTTTCGAATAAAGATCATAATAGCCTAATATAACAAAAAACGCTGTTTTGTCAATGGCCTTCCGCCGCTCAGGATTGCGCGGAGTCGCCATATCTCCTTACTTGGTGGGATTACTCCGATACAGGTTTCTGACCTTTGCCAGATAGAACAGCATCGGTACGATAATCAAAGTCAGGACTGTTGAAGACACCAATCCACCGACCATCGGGGCCGCGATACGCTGCATCACTTCCGATCCGGTGCCGTGACCAAGCATAATCGGCAGCAACGCCAGTATGGTAGTGGCTACGGTCATTAGCTTGGGGCGGACTCGTTCGACCGCTCCCTCCATGACCGCTGCTTGCAAGTCGGTCAGTGTATTCAGACGTTTCTGTTCCCGATACCTTCTGACAGCTTCCTCCAGGTAGACCAGCATGACTACTCCGGTCTCTGCCGCCAGACCGGCCAGAGCAATGAAACCAACATACACCGCCACGGATGAATTGAAGCCGTACAGGTAGAAGAACCAGATGCCGCCGACCAATGCGAACGGCAGCGACAGGATAACGATCAGGCAGTCGGTAAGATTCTTGAAGTGCAGATACAACAGCAAGAATATGACAAACAATGTCAGTGGCACAATGACCCTCAACTTCTCGGCCACTGCCTGCATGTTTTCATACTGTCCCGACCAGATTATGCTGTAGCCGACTGGTAGTGTCACTGACGCCTCGACAACCCGGCGTGCGGTCGCGACATAACTGCCAACATCGATGTCCTTCAGGTCAACAAATACCCAGGCGGTTGGTCGGGCGTTCTCGGACTTGATCATGGCGGCGCCCTTGCTGAATCCGAGCGTAGCTATCTGGCCCAGTGGAACATTGCCACCGCCCGGTGTTGGGATCAGAACTCGGCGCATGGCTTCGGGGTTATCCCGAAGCTCCCGCGGGTAACGGACGCTTATCGGGTAGCGCTCACGACCTTCGACCGTCGATGCGAAGCTCATACCTCCGATGGCTGTTTTGATAACATCCTGGACATCAGCGACAGTGAGGCCGAGCGCTGCCGCCTTGAAGCGGTCTATATCCACGTCCAGATAGTTACCTCCGGTGACGCGTTCGGCATAGGCTGACCTGGTTCCGGGCAGGGGTTTTACTACCGTTTCGATCCTCTGAGCAATTGCTGTCAGGCTATCCAGGTCAGGCCCCATCACCTTGATGCCGACCGGTGTTTTGATACCGGTGGCCAGCATGTCAATCCTGGTCTTGATGGGCATTGTCCAGGCGTTGGTAAGACCTGGGAACTGAATAGCCGCGTCCAGCGAGTCCACCAGCATCTCCGGTGTCAGTCCGGTGCGCCACTGATCGGGTGGCTTGAGCATGATGGTGGTTTCAAGCATCGTCAGGGGAGCCGGATCAGTAGCAGTCTGGGCACGGCCCACCTTACCAAACACCCGTTCGACTTCCGGAAACGACTTGATGATACGATCGGTCTGTTGGAGTAGTTCTTTCGCCTTGCCTACCGAGATGCCGGGCAGGGTTGTCGGCATGTAGAGCAAATCACCTTCGTATAACGGCGGCATGAATTCGGATCCAATACGGCTTAGCGGTATGATTGTAACAGCCATGATCACAATGGTTACAAGAATGACAATCAGTTTATGTCTCAGGGCGAAGCTGATAACCGGTCGATACAATGCGATGCTTACGCGGGAGATAGGATTACGGCTCTCCGGTCGTATCTTTCCTTTCATGAATAGGGCGATGAGGGCTGGTATCAGTGTGATTGAGAGAAGGGCCGAGGCAGCCATCGCAAAAGTCTTGGTGTAGGCCAGAGGTTTGAACAGGCGGCCGGACTGACCCTCCAGCACCAGCACCGGCAGGAAAGAGATCGTGATTATCAGTAATGAGAAGAACAGCGCCGGGCCAACCTCGCGTGCCGAATCAAGTATGATTTGAAGCCGCGGTTTCTTGTCGCGATAGCGCTCCAGGTGTTTGTGGGCATTCTCTACCATGACCAGCGAAGCATCGACCATGACTCCAATGGCAATGGCGATTCCTCCCAGTGACATAATGTTGGCATTGATACCCATGAGATGCATGACCAGCAGGGATAACAAAACTCCGGTGGGCAGGGTTACTACGGCAATAAGCGTTGAACGGACGTGCAGAAGGAAGAGGAGTGTGATCAGCATGACGACGATCATTTCCTTGGCGAGCGTGCCGACCAGATTGCCGACAGCAGCGTCAATCAATTGGGAACGGTCGTAGACAGGGACGATTGTTACGCCTTCAGGGAGTCCGGCTGAAAGTTCAGACAGTTTCTGCTTTACGCGTTCGATTACTTCGCGGGCGTTGTCGCCCCAGCGCATGACTATGATTCCGCCAACGGTCTCGCCTTTACCGTCAAGCTCCGCAACACCTCGGCGAATCTCCGGGCCAAACTGAATGTTGGCTACTGACGACAACAAAACGGGTGGGCCGTCCTTAGGCGAGTGTACCGGTACGTTCCGCAGGTCTTCGAGATCGCCTATATACGCCTGGCTGCGCACCATGAACTCGGTCTCTGCTAATTCCAGTAGCCGTCCGCCGACTGCTCCGGTGGATCGCTTGACAGCCATGATAACGTGCTTGATAGGAATACCGTAGAACTCCAGTTTGCGAGGGTCGACTTCAATCTGGTACTGGCGTACGAAACCGCCAACCGAAGCCACTTCCGAGACACCGGGCACCGACGACAACTCGTACTTCAGGAACCAGTCCTGTATCGAACGAAGTTCAGCCAGGTCATGTTGATCGGTGGTGTCCACCAGTGCATACTGGTAGACCCATCCCACGCCGGTCGCATCGGGGCCGAGCTGCGGAGATGCGTTCTTGGGGAGTCGTCCGGATACTTGAGAGAGGTATTCCAAAACGCGGCTTCGCGCCCAATAGATGTCGGTGCCGTCTTCAAAGATTACATAAACAAACGACAGCCCAAAGTATGAGAAGCCTCGCACGCTCTTTGCTTTGGGTACGGCCAGAAGTGCGGTGGACAGGGGATAGGTTACCTGGTCTTCGACCACCTGTGGTGGTTGCCCCAGGTATTCGGTCTGGACGATAATTTGAACGTCCGATAGATCGGGGATGGCATCGACCGCGATTTCACCCGCGGCATACAATCCCGCCAACAGCAGGACTGCTGTGATCGCCAGAACCAGCCAGCGGTTATTGATCGAGTACTCGATAATCTTACTGGTCATGGTTTTTCTCCGGCTGATACCTGACGAGGTTCATAGCACACACCGGACATTCGCCCTTGTGATCCTGGGTTACCCTACATTCAGTCATGGGGCAGACGTAGACTTGCCAATTGTCGGTTTCATTCAGGGGAACCAACTTCATCCCGCACTCAGAGCAATTGCCTTCACCATATTGAATAACGTAGTAATGCTCGGGCATCGGACAGGTGTAGATGTTGTGACCACCAGTGGCGACGAACTCGTCAGGATCAGGTTCCGGTAGTTTGCTGACCTGTTCGTGGGAGGCGTCGTGTGTCTCATGAGTGTTCCCGTGATCGTGTCCGGTCTGGTATCCTTCGGCGAGGGCTTCGCTCAGGCGTGATTCGCTGTCCAGCAGGAATTGTCCTGATGTCACCACCAGTTCGTTTTCTGAGAGGCCTGAGAGGACTGCGATGTTATCATCATCTCCTACTGCTCCAGTCACGATAACTCTCGGCTCGTAGACATCGTCACCCGACACGACATAAGCCAGTTTCCGTACTCCGGAATTGATGACGGCAGATCTAGGGATAACAAGTTGGTCGCCTTTAAGCTGGGACGTAATCGAGACCTCGGCATACATCTCAGGCATAAGTCGATAGTCGCTGTTGTTGATATCGAGGCGTATTTCAACCTGTCCGTGAGTATCGAGAAAGGGAGACACGTACGAGATTGTCGCGGTGATTTTTATGTTATCCGTGTTGGGCAACAGCACACCGGCCTTCTGATCCATATAAACGAACGGAACATCCTGCTCATAAACATGAGCCACCACCCATACGGTCGAGAGATCGGATATCTCATACAGTTTGGCGCCCGGCTTGAGGTAGTCTCCCTCAGAGACTTTCTTGGAGATCACTATGCCGTTGGCGGGGGAGATGATTGTCATTGTACGAGTAATTTTCCCCGAAGATTCCAGGCGCTCGATCTGATCTTCGGAGATATCCCAGTTGGTCAGTCGATGGCGGCTGGCTTCCACCAGGTTCGCTACGGCTTCGCCGGATTCAACAGCTATCAGGTATTCTCGCTGGGCGGCCACGAGATCTGGTGAGTACAGCTCCAGAAGCGGTTGTCCCTTGTAGACTCTTTCGCC
>QNAF01000128.1 GCA_003641405.1 Candidatus Zixiibacteriota bacterium
AGATATCGATATCGGTACTATTCGGATCCGAAAGGATGTGGATCGTACAAGGCAAGTAGTCGGGTACAGCCTTAGTCAGGTGATCCGCGTCGAGATGGACGATGTTCATCGGATTACGCGTTTGTCAAAAGAGGCTTCCTGCCTGATCGAGGAAGGAGTGGAGTTTAGTTCATCGAATCCACGATACCTGTTCACAGGTCTGGATGATCTGAAGATCGAGATGATTCGAGCTGCTACGGAGAACGCCAAGCTACGTGCGGAAGAACTGGCTAGTGTGACAGGACGTACTGTAGGTGCCCCGGTATCCGCCCGTGTCGGGATATTTCAGATCCGTCCGCTTCATTCGCAGGACGTGAAGGCGATGGGTATGAGCGATGTTACGTCCATCGACAAGGAGATTGTATCAACCGTACACGTGAGTTTTCTGATCGAGTGATCGAACTCACGATCCCAAGTCCCTGAAAATAGCTTGCGGTCAGGGTCAACCGGGCATAGTATTGCATCTGTGCCCGTGAGATAACGATAATCTGTGACTGGAGATGAAATGAGAGCGTTAGTGTGGTTCTGTTCTGTCGGACTGGTATTGCTGAGTATATCTGGCTGTGGAAGGGATGAGGGGAATGGTAAAACCAGTAACGCTGCCGAGCCCGACTTTTCACTGCATTACAGGAGTGTGCCAACATATACCCCCGAACAGTTCTGTAGTCTTGGCTCATTCAAAGATCTGTGTATGGCAACGAGTGACAAGCTTGCATATGTTTCCGGTGACCCCTTTGGTGACATGTGCGTCTGTCGCATAGTGACAGATGGCGGTCCGATCAAACCGTTTGCGTTCAGCAGGGAAGAACCTGTCTGGATGGTTACTTCTATACCGACCGAGGATGAAATTATTTGTCAGCGGGACCGTGGCTTTGACGCTCCACGACACTTGAGTGTACCTCTATCGGGTGGTCAGGGAAAGTTCGATGACTTAATACCGTGGCCCGATGCTCATGCAGAGTTCTACAGTTGGAGCTGGGACGAGAAGAGCTTTTTCTTCGGCTGCAATCACCAGGATCACGAGCGTATGGATGTGTACGAGGCACATGTTGAGGATCGGATTGAGCATGGAGTAGATATCGAGTTGTTTTATCAAAACGATTCGGGATACGTATTCGGCGATATCTCGAATGACAAGCGACATATCGCATTCTGTAAGTCCAACTCCAACTATGATTCAGACATACTCCTGTACGATCTTGAATCCGGTCAGATGAGTAACATCACTCGGCACAATGGTGATGTTATCTGTATCCCGCAGTGTTTCAGTGCGGATGCCCAAGGACTTTACTACCTTACTGATGAGAACAGCGAATATCGATACCTTAAACACTACGATATTGAAACGGAATCCACGGAGATTTTTGAGAAGTACGATCACGATATTATGTCTATGTATTTCTCTGAGGCAGGGAAGTACATGGTTGTGGTGTCCAACGAAGACGGCTTTCTACAGTCACTCCTCTTTGATGTCGCCAAGCGTGAAGAAGTGCTTTTGCCTGAAATCACAGGGGCATCAATAGTCTCCAGTTCATTTTCTCTGCGTGAGACGCTTATGGGGATGATCGTTACCGGGCCGCGTTTCTCCAGCACACCCTATATGTATGATATCAATGCTTATGAATACTGGCCTGCTGAAGAGGGGCGGCATACGGATATTGAACCTTCCGATCTTGTAGATCCCCAGAGACTGCGATTTGAGTCCTTCGATGGTCTGGAGATTCCAGCTCTTCTGTACACACCGCATCAACTAAGGCCCGGCAGCTCGGCACCGGCCCTGATCCGGGTCGGAGATGGTCCTGGTGGTCAGTTGCGTTTGGAGTTTGACGCTCTCACTCAATTGCTGGTCAATCATGGCTATGTAGTTCTTGCGGTCAATCCTCGCGGAAGTTCCGGGTATGGGAAGACATTCTCCACGCTTGACGACGGCAGACACGGGGTGGATGATCTTGCCGACTGTGTTGCTGCAAAGAGGCTGTTGGCTGCGACCGGTTATGTAGACACATCGAAGATTGGTATTATTGGTGAAGGTTACGGTGGGTTTCTGGCTACCAGGGCTTTGGCGTTCCAGCCTGATGAGTTCGTGCTCGGTGTTGATATGTTCGGCCCAGTGGATTTTGAGGCATCAATCCGCAATATGCCGGCCTGGAGGCAGGCAGAACGCGACGAGCTTTGCTGGGAACTTGGTGATCCAGAAACCGACAGGGACTATCTGAACAGCATCTCTCCAGTCTCGTGGTCTGAGAAAATCGCTGGGCCGTTGCTTGTTCTCTATTCGGAAAGGGACAAGTGGAACAACAAGCATAGCGTTGAGAAATTCCTTGAGGAAGCCAAGGACAATGGTGTTGGCGTCCAAGAGTTTCTTGTGCAGAACGATGATAACAGGCTGCTAAACAAGGAAACCCGAATAGCGGCATACGAGAGGGTTCTGCTCTTTCTCGAAGAGCACCTGGGTGTTGTGGTGTCGCCTGAGCCTGTAGATGCAGGCACCACGGAATCAGGTGGTTGATGATCGCATGTTTGCCGCCATTACGGACAGGGTAATAGCGGGTCGAGACTGATGAATAAGTGAGCGATCATCAACGACAGGTCGGCGCCATCAATATCCATTGTCGAAGGTTCAGGCTGACCGGATAGATCGATGTCTGCTTCATCGAGACAAATGCCGTTCCATCCACTCGTCGGGTTGATGAATAGTCCATTAATGATCAGAGAGAGGTCAGCGCCATCGACGTTGTGACTTGGTGGCATCTGGCCGGATTGATCGAGATCACCCACTGTCGGCGGTATGCAGCACTCGGTCATGACCATGCCATCTTCCAATATCGGATCATACACTCCCGCGTAGGTTTCGAATTCTGGCTCCCAGGATATGTATCCCTCAACGATTACAGGGCAGCTACCGCCGCCGCTGTCTACTGTGAACCATATGGATAGCACTGCGCCGTCCCCTGCTTCGAGATATGGTTGCAATCCGCAGTTCAGATCCCAGGCACATCGCCTCTCAGCCTGCCAGTCGTTTAGCTGCGTTTTCATGTCGAAGTAGTCCGTACGAAGTCCTGTGGTGACAACGGAATCCTTGGTCAGGTACAGGGGACCGTCGGCCCAGGTGAACGGAATAGAGATATGTTTGAGATCCAAATAGTTTCTGACGTTGACATCCACTCTGACGCTTGACCCAATTGATCCGGCAACTGTGGCGACAGTCATAGTGTCGGCGTAAGCTGATATCATCCTGGGAACTGTTTTGGTTCTTTCGCCGATTACCGTGTTGACCGCCAGACTCACTGAGTAATGTCCCGGCTGCACGTAATCATGTATCGGGTTCTGTAGGAGCGAAGAGTCACTGTCACCAAAGTCCCAATGCCAGTCCGGTGCGTCAGGGGAGAGGTCTGTGAATTGCGTTAAAAGTGGCGCCGGTCCAAAAACCGGATCTGCAGCGAAATCCACCACCGGCTTATTCGTGTTCCAGAACGCCATATTTACAGTATCCCAACAGGAAACGGTCAGGTCGTTGTAGTACGAGTACCGGTAGTAGATGTAGAGATTACTGGTCGGAGCGGCGGCAAGCGAGACCCAACCGGACACCAGGTCATAGCAGAAGTCCGGAGCCGTGAGTAAGTAGCCGTCCGCAACAATTGAGTCGACAGCGTAGAGAGGATGGCGCTCTGTGTAGAACAGGTGGCGTGAGCCATCCACGGTCGCTGTGTCAATCATTGACACCAACCCTTCACCCACAATGTCAACCCAGGCCAGTTCCTCCGCGACAATGTCAGTTACCGACAGCCATACCGGTGAAGTTGTGAATGTTGTACCCAGGTTCTCGTACACCATCAAACGAGTAAACCATCGTCCGGCGGCAAGATCATCATCACCGTCGTTGTCGTAGTCGTACAAAGCCAGCGCTGAGCCATATCCTCCGGTAGCAGACTCCCAACCCCCGGTGGTACTGAGATTGCCGGTTCCATCGTTGAAGTACACACGGAAGTAGCCATCACCTGCAAGCTGATTGTTGTATGCCACGACCAGGTCGAGCCAGCCGTCGCCGTCCACATCCCCGAAAATGAGCGTGTTGCCGGATTCAACGGTACTTGCCTGCCACGTGGGGCTTGTTTCCAGTGTGCCGCCATTATTGTAGTACACCGAGGTTTCCCTGTTGTCGTAGCAGAGAGCCAGGTCGGGGTAGCCGTCATTATTTACATCGCCCCAGGTGACATCAACAGCGGCCGTGTATGCGGCCGACTCCCAGGCTACGGGAGACGCAAACTCACCATCGACGTTCAGGTACAGACAGTCCTTTTGCAGATGATTGTAGTATCCTTCGCCGGTAGCGAAGGCCACATCGAGATCACCGTCAAGGTCAACATCCGCTAGAGCACATGAGAATGAGTAAATGCTATCCGGTGTTCGCCAGGACGGCAACGTTTCAGGAAGCCCACCGTTGTTCAGATAGAGATCACTTCGATTGGCAGTGCTGAAACCGTCGCCAATGTAATTGGACACGATGAAGTCAGCGTAGCCATCGTCGTTTATATCTCCAACAGCGCAGTGGCCTGAGTATTCCTCATTATCAGAAGACCACGATGCAGATACAGGCATTTCACCCTGATTGTTCAGATAAATCGTATTGGCCGACTGAGTGATATCGTTGCCATTGGAAAAGAAACCGTCAATCCAGCCGTCGTTGTTGCAGTCACGCCAGATCATACCCGTACCGTTGACCGGATGTTCCGATGTTGTCCAGTAGGGGGAAATTTCAAGTGGAGGAGGAGCGGCAAGTGCCGCCGCGGCCATACCGATCAGGATGAACATTGTTGCGAGATGTCGGATCATTTTGGTAACCTCATGTCTTATCAATAGCAGTGTTTCTATACAATACTAACGAATGTGCTCAGCATTTCGTTCAAGCTTGCTGTGAAGTCTTGTAGGGCAGGATCAACCACTTCGAGAGTGCCTGTGGTTATGCCGTCCGCTGTGCGGTCAGGTGTCTCTGCCTGACCGTTCATACGCTGCATCTGTCACCCTGAGCTTGTCGAAGGGTGAACCCGCCAATTATCTTGTAGGGCGGAACCCCTTGGTGGTTCCGCCAATCATCATCAGTAGTTATCCGTCCCATCGCAATTCTTCAAATAGTGCGTCGGTGCTATGAACAGTGCGTCAATCAGCAAAGATAGATCAGCGCCATCAATCGTGAGAGGGTCTGTCACGGGTCTGGCGGGGGCGCTGAAATCAACATCCGCCTCGTCAAGACATATCCCATCCCAACCGTTCGTCGGATCAATGAACAGACCGTTGATCATAATCGACAAGTCGGCACCATCGTAGTTGAAACCTAAGTCTCCGCCGCCTTGGTCGAGGTCGCCTACGCTTGGGGCAATGCAACAACCGGTCGGGCACGGATTGGGGTCGCAAGTCGTGTAATCACCTTGATACACACCCGGGTCATAGAAATGAGTGCATCCGGCCTCCGTCTCAATCGTACAAACACCTTCGCGGCAGCACGCGCCGAAGTTGTCCGGCATGGCAGGAATCGCTGCAGTCAGGTTTGGTCGCGGACCGATATTCTCGGTTACCGGATATGTCCCGGCCTGTTGAGGAGACCCTGTCGATGTCAGAATACTCAGTACCTGTGCCGGAGTGAGTGGCGTACCGTAGCCGTAGGGTGTACAGCCACCCTGCTCCATGTAAATGCTCTGAAGGATGGCCGCGGCGGAAGCCACGGTAGGACCTGCACTCGACGTTCCACCGAAAGTGGCAGTATACCAGTAGTCCTTGCCGTTACCAGAATACCTGTCGCTGTAACCGGTCGTAACCACGTTCTCGCCCCAACCCTGGACATCGACACGCGACCCCCAGTTGGAGAACCACAGGCGGGAACGATCGGTATCCGAGCCTCCGGGCACCGCTCCGGCTCCAACGATTATCGCCCCGGAATGGTTTGCGGGCAGGAACGGGGCATGGCCGGTGTTGTACACGGGATCGTCGAGGTCTTCCCAGCCGTTACCGGCACACTCTACAATCGTAACGCCGTTACCTATGCAGGTGATTATTGTGTTGTACCAGGACTCCCACCATTCGACCGGGATCAGGCCGTCGTCCGAGCCCTCTGACCAATTCGGGCCTTTAAACTGTTGTTCAATCAGAAAAACAGCGCCCGGACGATAATACACTTTTGACAATACGTGCGTTAGAGATGTGCCCAACTGCCAGGCTCCGTCCAAGTACGTCGGTGCCGCCCAGTAGATAGCCCCGTGACTGGCACCAGTTGTACCCCAGCCGTTGTTGAAACTGCCCATGACTCCCAGTACCGCCGTGCCGTGGTTGTCATCACTGAAAGGATCACTGGGCGTCATACCATCAGGTATCAGCTCGTTGTATGAAGCCATGATGTCATTATGATCCAGATTCCACGAGTACTCGAAATCGCAAACGACAACGCGAATACAACCGCCGCCGTTACCACCTGTATAAGCACCCCAGGCTCCAATACCTCCGGGGGGGGCGCCGAGATAACCCTGCTCACTTTCATAATCACCTGGCAAGGGGAGAGGAGCCGGTAGCGGCATAGCAAGAGCGATTTCAACTTCCGGCAGGGCGTTCAGGGCGTCTAACCACTGCTCTGTCTGAATGCCATCAGGGACTTCCAGTATGAAGTAGTTGTTGAGGTCTGCAATTTCGCGCTTGAGATTCGTCTGAGCATTGGTCCGTAACTGGTCGATTAGAACTTCGTTGTCGATGGTCATTCGCATCCAGGTGCCACCTGCATCAGAAACTGCTGCAAGAATGCTACGGGCTTCGGTGGTCTTTAGCAGGACGCCTGACCTGTCAGAAGGTATTCCTTTGGATTCAAGTCCGATGTCGGCGTCGTCAATGAATTTGACCTCGACGTGTCGTGAGTCGAACCCAACTCGGATAGATGAGCTTTCTGGCTTGATGGGGATATGTCGGGGTTTCAGATTCCCTGCCAGAGTGCTTGTTGTTGCGAAGAGCAGCAACACCGCAATTGTTAGTAATCGGTACTTCATCTTGATCATTCTCCCTTTGCTAAGATCAAGGATTGCTCAATGTTTTCGAGCAATTCGGTTATGGTGACTATCAACACTGCGTTTGGCAATAGGTGCTTACGTGCATGTTGAGGCTCCAAACAGGCAGCGCCTCGTAACTTATTGTAATATATGATGTTAGCATTTACCTGTCAAGGGGAAAGTAGCCCCCATACTCTCTTCTCCCAACAGGAACGGCCGCCTGCGTAAGCAGGCGGCCGTTCGTTAATGGATAAAGATTGTCGAATGTCACTACGGACAGTCAGGATACGGATTGTCGATAGGATTGATGAACAGGTGATCGATC
>QNAF01000129.1 GCA_003641405.1 Candidatus Zixiibacteriota bacterium
CAAACATAGGTTGCCATGCACCCTCATCGTATTATGCAACGTGAAAATAAGGGTTTATCAACAAGCCCTGAAAGATGGGGCACCCCGCCCAAGTTCTACGCGCTTTTGAGTTTGGTAACTACTATCGGCTGGGACGAGAGGGATGTGGTGGGGCAGAAATGGGCGCAGACGGGGCCGCCGCCGCAGCGGTCACACTTTACCACAAGATCGTTGTGGGCGTTATGAAGCGAACAACCAAACGGACAGGCCGCCACACACGCCATGCAGCGCACGCACTTGTTTTCGTCGAGATCATACGCGCCTGTTTCCGGATTGAACGTGATAGCATCAACCAGGCATGATTTGACGCAGGCGGGGTCTTCACACTGCAGACATGCTACCGGTACCCAGAGGTCTTTGGCGCCGCCATCAAGAGGATAGATGCGGCTCTTGCCGGGTTTGCCGTCAATCTGGTGAGAGAATGAACATGCCAACTCACAGGTTCGACAGCCGGTGCATAGGGATGGATTCACAACAAAGCGGTAGTTCATGATTCCTCCTGCCGATCCCATATGGCAATCTTGCCCATCGTTTTGGCCAGTTCTTCGCGATGTGCCAGGTCGTTGCGTTTGAAGTAGTCTTCCGGGATATCCCGGTTTTTGCTGAGATGTTTGGCGAACTCTTTGGTGATCGTGTACTCACCAGTGGTCTCACACTTGATCAACTCAAACTTGCGTCCCCAGATAGTGCGTTTGTTACCCTTGTCGATGAACTTGATGAAGTTGGTCGGGCAGACCTGGGCACACGATGTGCACCCCACACAATCAGGGGGAGGCTCGTTCAGCGGCGGGGCAATCTCTTTGCCGTGACCGCGGCCGACAGAGGAAATGGCGTGGAATCCCATCTGGTCGCACACTCGCGTACACAGGGCACACAGAATGCAGTCGTCACCGTCGGGGACTTCTTCGTAGCTGGTGTGCATGATCCCGTACTCGGCGGCCATGTCCTGAATCAGCTTGGCCTTCGGCGAACGCGCCAGGTAGAGATCAAGCACGGTTTTGCGAAGTTCGATCACGTCCTCTGTATGAGTGCTGACAATCAAGCCTTCTTCAACCGGATACAGACACGAAGTCACGTGCTTCTTCCAGCCATCCCATTCGGGGCGTGTTATTTCTACCGTGCATAGCCGGCATGATCCGCATGGTTCGACGGCTTCGTGGTGGCACAGGGCGGGAATTTCGATTCCCTGTCGCCTGATTACTGACAGCAGCATTTCATCTTTGCTGGCGGTTGTTAGTTTCCCGTTTATTGTCAACGATACCATTCGTTGCTCCTAATGTACCTCGATCGCGTCCTGTTTGCAGACAGCGATGCAGGCACCACACTTGGTGCATTTATCCTGATCCAAAACGTGCACTTCGTCTTTCTTGCCGGTTATCGCCCCATATGTGCAGGCGCTGATACATGCCAGACAGCCGGTGCAATTGTCAAGAATGTCATACCGAATCAACTCACGACAGACAGCAGCCGGACAGCGTTTGTCGCGAATGTGCGCCATGTATTCATCGCGGAAGAACTTAAGTGTCGACAGCAGCGGGTTCGGACCGGATTGTCCCAGACCACACAGAGAACCCATCTGAACCACTTTGGAGAGTTGCTCCATCTTGTCAATGTCGGATTCTTCAGCTTTGCCTTCGGATACTTTCACTGTCAGGGCATGCAACTGGTACAAACCTTCACGGCAGGGGACACACTTGCCGCACGATTCCTTGACCAGGAACTCCAGGAAATACTTGGCGACATCAACCATACAGGTCTTGTCGTCCATGACAATCATGCCGCCGGAACCCATCATCGAGCCGGCAGCGGTGAGTGAATCAAAATCAACCGGAAGGTCAAGTTTGGATTCCGGAAGGCATCCACCGGAGGGTCCGCCGGTCTGTACAGCTGTGAACTTTCGATCTTCAAGGATACCGCCGCCAATGTCAAAGATGATTTCGCGCAGCGAGGTACCCATGGGCACTTCGATCAACCCGGTGTTACGCACTTTGCCGACAAGCGAGAAGGCCTTGGTGCCGGCGTTATTCCTGGTGCCGATTTTGGCGTATTCTTTGCCGCCCATCATGATTATCGCCGGTACGTTGGCGAATGTTTCAACGTTGTTCAGAACAGTGGGCTGGCCACGGAGGCCGCGCACGACCGAACGGATATATTTTGCCTGAGGTTCGCCAGTGTGACCGGCGACAGATTTCATTAGCGCCGATGACTCTCCGCATACAAAGGCCCCGGCGCCACGACTGATTTGGACCTTGTAGTCGAAGCCGGTTCCCATGATGTTCTCGCCGAGCAGTCCCAGTTCCTCGGCCTGTTCGATTGCAATCTGAAGGTTGACAATCGCCAGCGGGTATTCTTCGCGAACATATATGTAACCATCATTCGAGCCAACAGCGTAGGCCGCGATCACCATGCCTTCGAGAACCGAGTGCGGGTCGCCTTCCATGATAGCGCGATCCATGAACGCGCCGGGGTCGCCTTCGTCGCCGTTACAAAGCACGTAGCGAGGATGATTATCCACCGCCCGGCATGATTTCCATTTGCGTCCGGTTGCAAACCCACCGCCGCCTCGACCGCGAAGTCCCGATGTAGTCACTTCATCAATGACTTTCTCAGGTTTCATCCTGGTCAGGACTTTCGCCATGGCCTGATAGCCGCCTTCAGCGATGTAGTCATTGATCTGGTTGGCTTCGATTCGCCCGAGATTACGCAGTGCGATCCTCTTCTGGCCGGAGTAGAACTTGATATCGGCGTATTTCTCTATCGACTTTCCGGTTTCGTGATCGACATAGAGCAACCGGTCTATCGTCTCATTACCGGCAATCGACTTGTCAATAATCTCAGCAACGTCTTTGGGCTTGACGCGAGTGTAGAGAATGCCAGCCGGTTCGATTGCCACCAACGGGCTTTTTTCACACAGGCCGTGACAGCCGGTTTTCTTGAGCGCCTTGACGGGAACACCTTTGATGTTCCGTGCTGCGAGCTGTTTTTCGAACTCCTGACCGATTTTCTCAGCGCCGTTGGCCAGGCAGCCCGGCCCGTGACAAACTATGATACGTTTGGCAAGTTTCTTCTGCTCTGCCAGAAGCTTGTCGCGGAGCTGGTCCAGCTTCTTGGGGCTGTCAATTCGCATGCTTTTTTCTCCGCGTGAGCTTCTTGACCGAGTTGACATTGCAGCCACCGTGATACTTGTCGTTCACCATGACCACCGGAGCCATGGCACAGGCACCAACACAACCAACGACCTCAATAGTAAAATCCATGTCTTTCGTTGTTTCGCCGGCCTTGATCTTCAGAGTGTTTTCGAACTGTTCCTGGATCAGTTTCGCGCCGCGAATGTGACAGGCCGTGCCCACACAGACCCGTATCAATTTCTCGCCCCTGGGAGTCAGACTGAAGGCGTTATAGAATGTCGATACCGAGAAAACCTTGCTAAGTGGTACGTCCAGCGCCTCGGCTGTTTGAGTCAGCGCCTCGGTGGGGAGGTAGTGAAATTCTCGCTGGATGTCCTGCAATATCATGATGAGGGATTCAGGATGTTGTCGGTGACGAGCGATAATGTCAGGGATCCTACTCAGGTCGTGTTTCATTTCTTTCGCCCCCGAGTGACGCCTTTTCTGCCAAGTTCCAGTCCGAGATCCAGTACTTTCAGGTTGGTAGCGAGCATATTTTTCTTTTTGCCGAGTTTTTCCTTGATGGTTTCTCTAAGATTATCAGGGTCAACAAGTCCCGTCGCACCTACAAATGCTCCGAGCATCGCGATATTGGCGGCTTTGGCACCACCGGCATCTGTGGCGATCTGGTTGGAAGGGACGAGGATTTCCGTTATGTCTTTACGTTCGGTAGTGACATTGATTAGCGAGGAGTTAACCAGCAGCAATCCCTTTGGCCTGACTTTGGATTCAAACTTGTCAAACGAAGGCCGATTGAACACGCATGCCGCATGCACGGCACTCATGATCGGTGAGCCGATACGCTTATCCGAAATAACTACGGTGCAGTAAGCAGTTCCGCCCCGCATCTCCGGTCCGTAAGAAGGAATCCAGATGACATTCTTGCCTTCCTTGATTCCGGTGTAGGCCAGCAGTTGTCCGGCCACCATGATACCCTGTCCGCCGAACCCGGCCCAGAGGACCTCGTACTGTGCCATCAGGCACCCTCCTCGCCTGCGACCGGTTTGAGTCGGCCAAGCGGATAATAGGGTACCATCTCATCCTCGACCCAGTCAGTGGCATCGGCTGGTGTCTTGCCCCAGTTTGTAGGACAGGTTGAGAGGACTTCGATTAACGAGAAGCCGCGATTCTCATCCTGGAACTTAAAGGCGTTCCTGATAGCGCGTTTGGCTTTAACAATGTGTTGTGGTGTGTGAACGGCCACACGTTCCAGGTAGCTTGGCGTTGCCAGCGTTGCCAGTAATTCCACCATACGGATCGGCATTCCCACTTGAGAAACATCGCGTCCTATAGGACAGGTTGTGGTTGGCTGCCCCGGCATCGTTGTCGGAGCCATCTGTCCGCCGGTCATACCATAAACGGCGTTGTTGACAAATATCGTAGTGAACTTCTCTCCGCGATTGGCGGCGTGGACAATCTCACCCATGCCGATCGAAGCCAAATCGCCGTCACCCTGGTAGGTGAATACTATCATGTCAGGCATGATTCGTTTGAAACCGGTTGCAAAAGCAGGGGCGCGGCCGTGGGCAGCTTCCAGGAAATCACAATTGAAATAGTTATACGCCAGAACCGAACAGCCCACCGGTGCCACTCCCACCGCACGCTCACGTATCCCCAACTCATCGAAAATCTCAGCAATAAGCCTGTGAACTACACCATGCGTACACCCCGGGCAGTAGTGGGTGACAGTCTCGGTCATAGCTTCCGGGCGTGAGAAAGTAATCTTGTTGTCTTTGATCATTTCCATCACCCTTTTCTCCCACGCTTCTGTCCTGATGGTTTCTTTTTGATGATAGTTTTAATCTGATCTTTGACCTCGTCGGGCGTGGGAACGATTCCACCTGTTCGTCCAAAGAACTCAATTGGTTTGGCACCGAGTATGGCGATCTGCACGTCCTCCAGCATCTGCCCCATGCTCATTTCAACGTTCAGGACTGTCCTGATATTCCTCCGCGAGGCTTCCTTCCTGAGGGCATCTGAGGGGAATGGGAAGAGGGAGATCGGTCGGAATAGCCCGACGGAGATTCCTTCTTCTTCCAGTTCGTCTATGACTGTCTGGCAGATACGAGCCATCGTGCCGTATGACACAATGAGGATCTTGTTTTTTGGACCAACCTTGTACAACTCAAACCGAATTTCCTCCTTCTTCATGAGCTCGTACTTTGCATGGAGGACGTGGCAGTTGTCTTCAAGGCTCTGAGGATCGAGGGAGAGCGACTTTATCAGTCTTGGCGGGCGTCCCTTGGCGCCGGTAGTGGCCCAGTCTTTGGGTGGCAATTCGGGTTCTTCGTACTTGTCGGGGAACTCAACCGCTTCCATCATCTGTCCGATCATGCCGTCACCGATCATCATCACCGGATTACGGTACTTGTCCGCCAGGTGAAACGACAGCATCGTCAGATCAACCGCTTCCTGGATAGTCGAAGGTGCCAGAACGAGGGTTCGGTAGTCACCGTGTCCGCCGCCTCGGGTCGCCTGGAAATAGTCTGATTGTGCGGGTAGTATGCCGCCAAGTCCCGGTCCCCCACGCATGATATTCACAATGACGCATGGAAGTTCTGCGCCGGCGAGATAGGAGATGGCTTCCTGCATCAGGCTGATTCCTGGACTTGAAGATGTTGTAAACGCCCGCTTGCCGGTCGAGGCCGCCCCGAACAGCATATTGCCAACTGCAACTTCGCTTTCAGCCTGGAGGAAAACCCCGCCGACTTCCGGCATCCGCTTTACCAGGTATTCGGCTACCTCAGACTGAGGCGTGATCGGGTAGCAGAAGTAGTTTGTCGCTCCCGCGCGGATTGCTGCCTCTGCGATTGCCTCATTACCTTTCATCAAGACTCTGGCCAAACTTCTGATCCTCTCAGGTGACTGCTACCGTTAATACTCGAAGAGCACGAACTGGGTGCCGTTGGTGTGAACCGTTATAGCGACATCCGGGCAGACCACGGCGCAGATTCGGCAGCCGATGCAGCGCGAAGGGTCATGCAGGCGAGCGTAGAAATAGCCTTTGACAGTGATGTCCTTTGACAGGGACAGCACCTTCTGTGGGCAGGCACGCACGCAGAGTTCACATCCTTTGCAATGATTTTTGTCTACTATCACACCGGGCATTGTCTATCCTTCTATTCCTGACCCGTTCCGGAAGAAGATTTCCTCTCCCACGGTTTCAGCAAAGATCGTTCTAAAGGCAGCACAGGGCAATCGATTTTAGCAGAATCTATCCGTGTCAGTACATCAGCCCTGACGCTGAGGAAACAGAGGGGTAAATCCGTACGCTCTGAAACCTCTCTGGCCATGTCAAGGCCTTCGGTAACTATCTCAGGCGTGGTTTGTTCCAGCAGATGTGAATTGGCGATTATACCGGTGAATTTCAGTCCGCAGGCCGTTTCGATCTCTCTCATAACTTTCACTGTACCATCGACATCCGCAGTGAACGGGCGTCGGCAGTTGTGGGTCAGGAGCATCTCGTAGCAGTCTGGTACAAAGGCATCACCCAGCGATTTCAGCACAGTAGCACCGGCATCGTCACCGCCCACGTCAAGAACAAGCCAGCCAACACTGGCTTCGATAGCGGCTTTGATTTCGGGGATTATCACCGGCAGGTCGGCGTATTTCTGGTCTCCGTGCGGTATCAGAGATTTCACACCCAATATTGCCAATTCCTCAGCGACTTCGCGAGAACGAAAATACGGGTTCACAATGTCCAGATCAGCAATCGCTACTTGTGATTTGCCGTCACCTGCAAGCAGACGAGCGAGATTGACGGATACTTCTGACTTACCGCTGCCGTACCCTCCAACAATGACAATAGTCTTCTTTGAGAAACTGGGAGTTGGAAAAGTATTCGAAGGTGTCATGCGATCCAGTACTCAGGTCCGTTCCAAAACTCTGGTCAGAGCCTTCAATTGCGTTTACATACCATTCGAGACTGAAACAAACTTGTTTCAATCTTGCTTGCCGAATATTGTGGTCTTTGGCTTGAGTGTCAAGAGGATCGTTAAAAGTCGGTGAAAAAGTAGCATTGACACTGTTCGAGGGGACAATTACCCTACTATATCTTAGCAGCTTATGCGAAGTTGACTGTTCTTTGACTGGCTATGTGTTGAGGAGTACTTGACGG
>QNAF01000130.1 GCA_003641405.1 Candidatus Zixiibacteriota bacterium
CGAATAGAACACGAAAGCCGACAAAATCAGCAGTTCATCCATGGCCAGCTTGGTCACACGTGAAGTCAACAAATGACGAACCTCGTCACGCACATACATACCAGCCGCTTCGTTTTGCATCTTGTAGATGTCATGGTCGAGCATCTTCTCCGCCTGCCATTGGATATTGGCCGTCAGGTTAGTAGCCACCTGGCGTTCAAAACCAAACAATCCAGATATCTCCGAGTTCGGCATGAGCGGATCGTCACCGTCACAGTCGCAGCGTGAGTCGTAGTAGCCACCCTCCAGCCAGACAATGCCTCCGAACAGCGGGCCGCGCACCGAAGCGCCGTAGACGTGCAGCCGCGGGTAGATTGGCTGCGGCATGAATTCGGAACCGAACGGTACCATTTCCACACCGCGCGGGTTCTTGTAGAAACCGCGGTAGAAATAGAGCGCGGTGTTGAACGATCCGACTGTGCGGCTGAATCTGAGCGCCAACTCACTATTACGGAACTCTGCATCAGGCAGGGACGGATCAAATAGAAAACCTTCACCGACAATCTGCTGACCGTTGAAATAACTCAGCTTGCGTCCAGTCGGGAGGCGGTTGGCTTCAAAACGTGGCGTCCAGACCAAAGACCAGGAACCAACAGGCGAGTAATAATCGGCCCGCAGCGCGTTCTGCGGTGCTTTGAGATACTGGTCGTCCCGCCCAACGAAGAACGATCGATAGTCTTTGGCAAAGACATCATTAATGAATACCAAATCACCCGTGCCCCAGGTTATGATCTGGCGACCGAATTTGAAATCGAAGTTCTGGCCCAACCGGAACTTCAGGTAACCTTCGCGCAGTTCCCAGTCATAGCTACCGGTATCGGCGCCATCGTAGTAGAAATCAAGACGGCTGAAAAACTCACCGGCATCGCCAAAATGTTCGGCGCGGACCTGAAGCCGGGTTTCAGAGGCGGTAAATTCAGTCGCGGTCGGGTTGTCCTTTTCCAACCGGGCGCCCTGCAAAGTTTGCAGGAAGCCATCGACATAAAGCTCGGCCTGTGCAACCGGCGCCAAACTAAGCGCCGGCAAAATCAAGAACATCAATATTGCGTATCTTTTCATGGCGGAAACTCCGGTTACTTGATGTATTTCCGTGGCGGGTTCTTGAGAGAACGCTCGGTGAACACCGATTGATCCAGACCAGCGTTGTAGCTGATATCAGAGAAGCGAATAATCGTCTTACCGCCCTTCTTGATATTCTCCATTGAGCGAGCGGTCATGGTAACGACACCATCAATTTCTTCGATCTGTTCGGCTTTGAACTGACGTACCAGCTTGTCCTTCTTGTCGAAGTATTGCTCCACCAGCGGGAGATAGTTTTCCTGACTGACGTAGGACAGCTTACGAGCGAAGCCTTTGTACTTCTCTTTCGGAATTGACTCGATAACCCACACTTTGGAATCGTTAAGGGTGGAGTCATAAAGCAGAGTATGCGTATCCTCTAACCAGTGACGGCCGGAAACATCTTCGTAGCTGAAATGGGAACCGACAAAGCTGGAGTTCTTGTCGTCAGCCGAAATCGGTTTGACCAGATCGACCGAGGGAACATAAATCCAGCGCTGGTCATTGCCATCCGGCGTTTTGTGGACCATGAAGACCAGGCGAGAGACATCGGACGGCTTGCGGAAGTAGGTGTAATACTTCTGGGGACCGCCATCTTCTTCGTCTAAGCGCAGCATGACAAACTCTTTGACGCGTTCTTTGCCGCGTTTGTCGGTAATCGTCATCGCGACTTCAGCAACGCCGTCATCGGCCGCATAATAGTACGCCAGGTGTGATTGCCGCATGATGTCGATGGCATCCTCGCTCTGAGCTACGGCACTAATGGACAGCGCCAGGGCCAATAGAGTAAGCGTCAGGTATGGTTTGGATAGTTTCATGATTCTTTCCTTCTTATGTTATCTCTTACTTATCTCAATTATTTCTGGGCAGACCTGTCTTCAGACATGCTTTTGTACCTTAGAAGGCGGATTCGAAGACGGATCCGTCCTACGACTGGTTTTCTTCTCAATGATCGGCAACAGTGTGCGACGGAAACTGGCTGCAATCGCCGGCAGCAGCAACATGGTTACGAATCCTGACACGATCATGATCGCCAGGAAAAATGAGCCAACCGTGATGTACGGCACCAGGGTGGAGAACATCATGGGTACGAAACCTATGGCGATCACCAGCACGTTGCGACTGATGGCCTGACCGGTGCTGTCGAAAACTTCCTGGAATGACTCTTTGAAGTTGTTGGTCCGTTTGTGAATGGTTCTCAGGCGCTGGATGAAATGAATCGCGAAGTCAACCGAAAGGCCCAGCGTGAGCGAACTGAGTATCGCCACCGGCATGTCGTACGGCTTGCCGACGTAACCTATGAAGGCGTAGATTGCCATGATTGTTATCGTCAACGGAAGCATCGCGATGAATCCCCAGCGAAGCGAACGGAACAAGAAAACCATCATGAAAAATACGACAACGTACGAACTCAATAGTGATACTCGCATCCCTGAGACCATCTCGTGCTGCCAGGTGATATTGATATATGGGAGTCCGGCCCAGTTGGCGGTGATGCCGTCGGGAATCGGGTGCTCAGCCATGAACCGGTCGGCTCGTTCGATAACTCTGGAGACGGCCTGGTTATCGCCAGCTTTCAATTGTACCCAGAGATTGGCTTTATCATACCCCGGGGTAACGAATTTGAACAGGTCTTCGGGATCGCCGCCGGACATTTCAAAGATGAAAAGCATCTGGGCGATTTCTGTCTGATTATCCGGCAGCACCGCTTTGGATGAATCACCGCCGAATAGTTCGTAGCGCACTTTCTTGACAATATCCGGCAAGCCGGAGACAGCCCCGACCGTTACATCTTTTTCCAACTCGCTTTGCAGCGACTCCATGTAGCGCTGGACTTCAGGGCGTTTGACAGCATCGTCGTTCTCGCCCGCGAAGACCAGGTAATTCATGTAGGTACCAGCCAGGTGGTGGTTCATAACGTCATCGGCGATCCGAATCGGATGCGACTTCTTGAACCATTTCACAGGGTTGTCGTTGACTTCGATTAGTGACAAGCCCACTGCTGAAATAATGACCAGGGCTAACGAAGTGAATATGATACTCTTGCTGTAATTGGCGGACAGGCGGCGGAAGCCGTTCATGAGGCTGCCCAGAACGCCCTCGTGGCTGTCGGTACGGCCGAAGTCTCGTAGCGCCTTATCCGGAATCAGCATGGCGATGGCCGGGTTGAGCGTAATCGATAGGAACCAGGCGACCAGAATGCCAAAGGCTACAAAGATGCCGAACACCTGCACCGGCGGTATCGGGGTCAGGGCAAGGGAAATGAAACCGGCGATGGTGGTCGCAGACGTGAATAGCATTGGCATGAACAGCGCCTCGATCGACTTGCGGATCGTGGCATCTTTATGCTTGTACTTCTTGTAGTGATCGTGGAACTCGGATATGATATGGATCGAATTGAGCACCGCGATTGGGATCAAGAAGATCGGTATCATCGACGACATGATATGCACCGTGTGTCCGGTTAGAATCAGGAGACCCATCGCCCAGATAACCGCCATCATAGCGACAATCATAGGCGCCAGGATGATGCGAACCTTGCGGAAGAAAAGCAGCAGCAGCAGGAAGATGATCAACAGCGCCGCCGGAGCCGAATAAGCCATCTGGATAAACATCTCGGCGCCAAACGAATCCTCGGCCATGGGCAGGCCGGCGATATGGAATTCCTCGCCGCCGCTGTGGCGCTCGGTAATGGCCCTGATCTCGGCGGCAATGCGGTACGACATATCCTTGGATTCGATCGGAATCATGATCGCCACGACACGACCATCCTCGGACGCCAGCTTGCCTTTCAGAATTGCGTTATCATTGATGCGCGATAGAATGTAGTCCGCTTCGGCCTGGGTTTCGATCTCGTCTCCCATCAGCGGCTCAATGACTAACCCCCCGCCGTCACCCTGCTTTATATCATCGACCGTTGACGGCGCCATGATGTCATCGACCACGACCCCTTCAATGTCCTCGATCTCAAGGGTAATATTGTAGATCCGGTTGAGGGTAACCGGGTTGAAGGCTCCCTGTTCGTTGATAACCCCGACCGCAATGAAGTCGGACAGGCTAAAATCCTCCTTGGTCTGATGCTCAAACGCCAGAACCGGTTCGTCTGGCGAGAGCATATGCTCAGGGTCAGTATCTATCTTGATGTTGGGGAACTGGGCAGCGAAAAAAGCGGTGATAACAACCGCAATCCCAATTACCCACCAGGGGTGGTGGATCGAAAATTCTGTCAGGCCTCGTTTCATTTCAGCTTCTCCGTGTCTGTGAATTCATCTTTCAAAGTTAGATGCTGAAGTCGTTCAAATGATTCACAAATGGTGCAACGAAGCTGGCGCCGACAGCTAATTTATGGTAATACAGTAGGTTAGCCCTTGTGGTGGCGGGCTGCTATGATAGGCGTATTCAGGCTACTTTTGCCCGAATTTCTGGTCCCAACGTTGCTTAAGAAGCGATCTGAGCCTGGTTTCAAGAGCCTCCGGCAGAGGCTCTTCTTTGCCTTCGCGGCAAAGTGTCACGGTCTGCTTGAGGGTATCGACCATAATCCGGCAGTTCTGGCACTTGCCGATATGAGCCTCAATCTCGGCGCACAGCTCAGGAGAAACACCACCGTCGAGGTAATCGTTGAGATCATTTATATAGTCAGGACAATTCTTTGCCATATTCTGCCTCGAATATTCTCGACAACTTGTCGCGCAATGCCAATCGAGCGCGGAGAATCCTTGATTTGGCGGAAGCCTCGGATTGTTTGGTCAATCGGGCTACTTCTTTGACCGGAAGTTCTTCGACATAGCGCAGAAGAAAAGCCTCTCGGTACTTGTATGGCAATTCAGCCACTACTTCGTTGAGAATACCCCTGAGCTGTTGTGATTCCAGCGCCTGATGCGGGTCCTGCCAATCAAACAGTCCAATATCTTCATGTCTGCCAGCCGTCGAATTCATAGGCAGGTAATCCTCGATCGGCCTCAGATCGGCCTGCTGACTCTTGGAGAACTGGGCGCGAGCCTGGTTGAGCGCGATGGAATAGAGCCAGGTACCAAACGAAGCGTCACCTCGGAACTGCTCAATCTTGTCAATCGCTTTGAGAAGGGTATCCTGCATGATATCCTCAGCATCCTGCCTGTTTCCGGCTAAGCGGCGAACCATAGCGTAAACCTTGCCCTTGTGGGTATCAACTAACTCGATAAACGCGTCAAAGTCGCCGCTTTGAGCTTTAGTTATCAGTTCTCTCTCATTCATTTGATTACAAGATACCTCAATTGATTCAGACTTTGAAGAGATTTGTTCGTCGAGTCGCAGTAGTCGTTCTGGCATTCTACTCCGCCGACAACAAGGCCGCGGGAACCACTGCTGATAACAGGTGTTACAAGGTCAGAACACTTTTGACGATGTTATGGATATGTGCCGGCTCAAGAACACACTCAAACTCATTTCGGTATTGATAACTGCTCTGATCTTCACGGCAGCGCCTGGCTTGCAAGCTTTTCAGGCAAATTACCTCAATGACCCTTGTTCCAAGTCATGTTGCTGTGGCTGCGACTGCGAACAGGATAGCCCCTCGGTCAGTGAGGCCGTCGCGCTAAAGAGTCCCTGTTGCTGCAATGTCTCGGTTCCAGATGCAGAGGCCGAAACCCCACTCGAAGCTCAACCGCGTCCAACAACAAATACCGACACATTTACTACCGTTGTCTTAGCGACTTCGCATATAACGACGGTTAGGACAGAACCTCGTCAAAGCGTCCGAGCCAGCCAGCAGTCGGCTCATGGACCGCCTCTCTACGTTCTTAACGCATCGTTCCTAATCTAATTATCCACTCTCATCTTTGATAATTCCTTGGGGTGAAGTATGCCCTGGATTTGAAACCTCCAATCAATGGTGGAGTCTTACAGTGGATAAGAAAACGATAATTATTTTTGTGGCCTGCCTCGCGTCGACACCGGCAGGCTGGGCCGACAACTTCAGCGAGAATAACACCCTCGACTCGTTGATAGAAGTCGCACTTGAGCGTAACCCGGCGATTCATGCTGCTGAATACAAACGCAGCGCGTCTGAATATCAGGCTGAATTCGCCGGCTGGTTGCCGGATCCAAAACTGTCAGCAGCAGTTATCAACCTGCCACGCACATCGCTCAGTTTCGATGAGACCCCAATGAGCGGTGTAGTATTCGGATTGTCGCAGTCTGTTCCCTGGCCGGGGAAACTGTCTGCCAAAGCCGATATAGCCAGCCTGGATTCTGATATAAGGGCTATGGACTTGGCCGCCCGAAAGAACAGCACCGTCAGACTGGTGACACATTACTATTACGACTACTCCCACTGGACCCTGGTTGGAACTGTTCTCACAAAAAGCATGCAGCTTGTCGAGAATATCATCAAGGTCGCTCACATCAGATACTCCAATGGTGACGGCTCGTTACAGAACGTGCTTCGCTCAGAAACGTCCAGTGCAAGAATCGAAAACCGAGTACTGATGGCTCGGCAGAAAGCTATGTCAGCATTGGTTCAGCTTGGTCAACTTACCGACAATCCAGAGACAATCGATGACACACTGGCACCTGTGCTCCCGCCGATTCCGCAGAAATATGTCGAAATGCCCTCTGAATTGTCTAATCCTATCCTCGCGAAAGTGTCAATCGGTTCTGCGGTAGCAAAACGGAAGGTGGACCTGGCCAAATCCGGATACTGGCCCAACTTGACAGTTGGTGTCGATTACCGAATCCGTAAGAATATCCCTATGGACGCCGTTTCCGGCGAGGATTTCCTGTCATTCAAAATCGGGTTGAACTTGCCGGCGTGGTTCTTCGCTCGTCAGAAGAATCAGACCTCAGCCGCAAGGCAATCGTACCTGGCGGCCCAGGCCGACGAGCACGCGATCATAAACAGTGTTGAGCGACAAGTCGCAGATATCGTACTGGCTTTACAATCTTTGCGAGAACGCGCCGAGCAGTACGAACTGGCCATCCTTCCCCAGGCACAAGCAGCCAGTGAAGCTGCACAGGTTGCTTACGAAGTCGGCCAGGTCGATTTCAACGGCTTCCTCGCAGCTCAACTCGACGTAATGAATGTCGAGTTGGAGAGACTTGAACTTCTCAAACAGTACCATCAGCAGACGGCGGCTCTCAGTGAATTGGCTCCCGATGCTCAAGAGGTGACAAGATGAAAACAGCAATAATCATAATAGTGGCTCTGGCGGCAGGATTCGGTCTGGCCTATCTCGTCATAC
>QNAF01000131.1 GCA_003641405.1 Candidatus Zixiibacteriota bacterium
GATGCAAATGACAATCTTGAGAGCATCACGCTGTTGGAAGGCACCGGAGTTCTGTTTACTTCCAACAACCTACTGTGTTTCACTCCCGGTACGGAGGGTGCCCATCAGTTCATAGCATTAGCGATTGACTCCTGCGGTGCTGCGGTGGAAGATACGATTGTCATAACTGTTGATTTCAACGCACCGCCCGTTGTTGACGCGGGTCCTGACCAGACCTTGTTCCAGTGCACTGCAATGGAAATTTGCTGGCCGGTCAGTTCTTCTGATCCTGACGACAACCTGGAAAGCGTCGCGCTAATAACGGGTCCGGGCATTTACAACGGCTCCACCATTTGCTTTACACCTACCGGTACCCTGGACTACGAATTCGTGTTACAGGCTACCGATGAGTGTGGTGTTCAGACTACAGATACTGTGGTTATTTACTATACACTCAATAGTCCGCCGGTGGCTGACGCCGGAGCCGACGAGACGCTGTTCCTGTGCGCGCCTCAGACAATCTGCCGTCCGGCTTCCTGTTCCGACGTGGATGCCAATCTGACCGGCTGCGCTTTGATTTCCGGTCCGGGCACCTATGATAGCACTGATATCTGCTTCAATGCCACCACCAGTGGTGTCTACACGTTCATTCTTGAAGCCAGCGACGCCTGCGGTGAGACCGACGAAGATACGGTAGTATTCGATGTTACGATTAACTCGACACCGGTCTGTCACGTGCCGGATGACGCAAGCATATTCCAGTGTGTGGCCACCGAGGTTTGTCTGCCGGTCTGGGCGGATGACGCTGATGGCAACCTTGATTACTGCCAGATCCTCTCTGGACAGGGGACGCTTGCCGGTGGTCAGTGGTGCTACACGCCAACTGCATCTCAGACCGTGAACGTCACTATTCTATGTGTTGACGAATGCGGCGCCGAATGTCAGTCCAGTTTCACGATACAGTTCGAAATCAACGACTCGCCGACAATAGCGTTCGGTACTGACTACAGTACTTTCCTCTGCGCTTCGACCGAAATATGTCTGCCATACACGGTCTCCGACGAGAACGATCCAAGAGTGCGTACGATTACTCTCGTGTCCGGATCGGGAACTCTCGATGAAGCAAACTCACAAGTCTGCTTCACACCCATGAGTGATGGCGTCTATACGTTCATCATCAGGGTCGAAGATGAGTGCGGTGAATTCGACGAAGATACCATTAACGTGACTGTCACGATCAACAAGCCGCCAACTGCCGATGTCGGCGAGAACCAAACGTTGTTCCTTTGCAATCCTCAGACGATCTGCTGGCCTGCCGGATGTGCTGACCCGGACGCCAATTTGACGGACTGCATATTCACCGGTCCCGGCTTGTACGACGGCTCCCAGGTCTGTCTCGATGTCACGACCAGTGGCCAGTACATCTTCTCGCTACTGGCTATAGACCAATGTAATGAACAGTCATATGATGAAATCGTAATTGATGTCACAATCAACTCGGCTCCCACGGTGGCGTTCGGAAGTGACTTCAGTAGCCATCTTTGCGAACCCGAGGAGATCTGCTTCCCCTACACGGTAGGTGACGCCGATGGTCTGAGCGGTCTTGTTGAAGTGATGACTTCCGGCTACGGTGATATTGACACCCTGAACAACGAAATCTGTTTCACACCGACGTTGGCCGGTACCTATGAGTTTGTCGTGAGAGTCACGGACTCCTGCGGCGCGTATGACGAAGACAACATTGTTGTCGAAGTCACGTTTGGAGAATACGCCGAAATTGATTGTCCGACTGGCCCCATCGATTACTCTCTTTGCGCCATCGAAACCATTTGTCATGGCATTACGATCACACCGACTGGTGCTGTTGTAACGACTTCCTACGGGACTTATTCAAACGGAGAGCTCTGTTTCCTCGCGGATACGTCCGGTACCTACGAGATAAGAGTGATAGCAACTGCTGACTGTGGTGCTGATACATGTGACTTTGTTTTCAATGTCTACATAGGTCAGGGAGCCCAAATCGACTGCCCGGCGCCGTGGACGGAATTCCTCTGCGAAGCAGGTGATATCTGCTTCCCGGTTGGTATTACCGGTTCCGATATGACCATAACAGTCAGCCCTATCGGTAGCTACACGCGTGGCAGTGTCTGTTTCCCGGCTGATACTTCCGGCCACTATGTAATCACTATCACCGCCGAGACACCGTGCGGCAACGATGTCTGCGAGGCGATTGTCGATGTTACCCTGAATAGCCCACCGGTCGCGGTTGATCCTCCCGTGGTCGATATGTTTATGTGCGCCAATGATCAGATCTGCGTGCAATTCAGCGCCTCTGATCCTGATGCCGGTCAGACGCTTACCTGGAATCGAATCTCCGGAGCCGGTACGGTAACGGCAGACGGTCTATGGTGTTTCAACGTTACCGGCAGCGGGGCCTACGCGGTTACGGCCGAAGTGATCGATGACTGCGACGCCACTGACGAGATAACCGCCACATACAATATTACAATCAATTCCGCGCCGGTCGTCACCTGCGGGAATGACAGTCTTGTATTCCTCTGTGCCTCCGAGGAGATTTGTCTGAGCTACGAAGTCAGTGACATTGACGGCAATGTTGCAGTAGAATCAATCCTGCCGAGTGAGTATATGTCCGGCCTTGACACCTTACTGAACCAATTCTGTTTCACACCGACGACACCTGGTGTCTACGGATTCACTATCAGGGCAACTGATTCCTGCGGCGCTCTACATGAAGATACGATTGTTGTTGGAGTTCAGTTCAACAGCCCACCACTCGCCGAGACAGGCCTGGATGTTGTCGAATTCCAATGTGTACCGACTGAGGTTTGCATTCCGGCGCTCTGCAGCGACGTGGACAACAATCTCGAAAACTGTTTCGAAGCAACCGGCTTCGCCACCTACAATGGTTCCTTCATGTGCTTCATGCCTGACACTTCCGGTGTGTACACGCTGATACTGCGGGCAGAGGATGAGTGCGGTGAATTCGACGAGGACACAGTTCAGGCGACCATCACGCTCAACTCCGATCCGAGTTGCCAGATGCCTGGCGATGAGTCGTACTTCCAGTGTGCCCCTGAACAGGTAAGTCTGCCTGTGGGTGGCGATGACCCGGATGGCAATTTCGACCACTGTGAAATCGTCAGAGGTTCCGGCTCCATTATTGGTGATAACTGGGTGTACACGCCGAGCACCGACGAGGCGTTCTATGTGGTCATTATGTGTCTCGATGAGTGCGGCGCCAGTTGTATTGATTCGTTCCATGTTGAGTTCGACATAAATGCGGCGCCGGTTGCTGATGCTGGTATCGACCAGGAGTTCTTCCTGTGTAACACGGCGCAGGTCTGCTGGGACGCCGGATGCAGTGACGAGGATGATAACCTGACGGATTGCGAAATCCTGGCTCCTGCCGGTGCAACAGTGAATGACCAGACCGGCCAGATCTGCCTGACTGCGCAATTCGGCGATGGTTCTGACAAGACTTACACCGTGATTCTGCAAGCTACGGATCAATGCGGTGCTACCGATATCGATACGGTGGTAGTTGAGGTTGACTTTAACTCTCCTCCAACTATTGTCGCGCCGCCAGACTTCGTTGCTTACCTCGATGCCGTCGGCGAACTGTGTTTCAGTATCGATATTGATGATCCGGACGACAACCTGTCGAGCGTGACGGTATCGCCTATCGGGGAGTATGACCCGGTCACCGGCCAGATATGTTTCGAGGTTGACACAACCGGTTACTACTGTCTTGATATCACTGCCACTGACCAGTGCGATGCTCAGACTACAGAGACTGTGTGTATCGATGTCCAGATCGACGCGTGCATGCACGTTCAGATAGAGAAGGTGCATGAAGTAATCCAGGGGCAGTATTGGGATGTGAACATATATCTCAACGGTTCCGGTCACGATCTTGGCGGCTTTGATTTCCTGATAGCCTACGATGCTTCGGCCCTGTTACCGAGTGAAGTGCTTGAGGGTGACCTGTTTACTTCATGCGGTTGGGAGTACTTCAGTTATCGCTACGGCCCAGACGGCAACTGCGGTAACGGGTGTCCTTCCGGTTTGTTGCGGATCGTCGGTATGGCGGAGAGCAATAATGGTGCTTATCATCCCGGCTGCTACTTCGACGGCATGCTCGGGACACTTGCTACAGTCCAGTTCCTGGTAAGCAATGACCGCACTTATGAGTGTATGTTTGTTCCGATCTCCTTCTTCTGGCTTGACTGCGGTGATAACGCCTTCTCCTCGAAAGACGGTGACACGCTCTGGGTATCACGGGATGTATTTGATTTCGAGTATAATAATATTACCAACAATACGTATGGGTTCCCCGGTTACTACGGTGTTCATGACAGTTGTCTCCAGGGTGCCTTCATTAATAAGCCCGTTCCGATCCGCTGTGTCGATTTCACTAACGGCGGCATAGACATCATTTGTGCAGACTCCATCGATGCCAGGGGTGATATCAACCTGAACGGTCTGGCGTACGAGATCGCGGACGCGGTAATGTACACCAACTACTTTGTGTATGGACTCTCGGCTTTCGGAAGCACGCCTGACGGTTCAATTGCCGCCAGTGATGTGAATGGTGATGGTTTGCCGCTGACAGTGGCTGATCTGGTCTACGTGATCAGGGTGATCGTCGGTGATGCGCCACCGATGCCCAAACACGATCCTTCAGAGTTGGTCGAGGTGGTGTTTGAGATATCCGGCGGTGTTCTCAAGATTGCGGAAGCACCGGTTACGATTGGTGCCATGTACATTGTTTTGGAAGGCGAGGCTGCACCCAAGCTGACTGACAATATACTTGGTGCTGATATACAGTATGACTTCGACGGCACCAACACTCGTGTGTTGATCTACAGCATGAAGGGAAGGCCGTTTGCTACGGAAGGTTCGGTGCTGACTATCAACGGCCCGAATGAGATCAAAACAATCGAAGTTGGCGGATACAATGGCCAGGTTCTGACAGCGAAATTCAGCCAGTTGCCCGAGACATTCTCGTTGTCGCAGAACTACCCGAATCCGTTCAACCCGATAACTACCTTAGAATTTGCCTTGCCGGTTGCCTGCGAGTGGGAAGTTGCTGTGTATAACATCCTCGGACAGGTAGTCGAAAACTGGTCAGATGTAAGCGAGGCGGGATATCACACGATAGAGTGGGATGCCAGCAGGTATGCTTCCGGAGTGTATTTGTATCGTCTGACGGCTGGAACGTTCAGTTCCACCAGGAAGATGGTTTTGCTAAAATAGCGAAATCCGCTTCTACCGCAAGAAAGCCTCCGATTGACCATCGGAGGCTTTTGTTTCTGTATCATGGATGTGACTCTATTGTTCCAGATCGACCACTGTTGCACCCCAACCACCACCGGAGCCACCTTCCTGATGGAACGATTTCACATTGGGGTGATCAGTAAGCACGCTTCGCACAATCTTGCGCTGAACCCCGATCCCCTTCCCGTGGACGATCCGTAGCGACAGAATCCCCTGCTCCAGACACACTTGTATGTACTCCAGAACCACTTCGCGAGTCTCTTTGGGAGAGAACTGGTGAAGGTCCAGGGTGCCGTCAATGGGATACTCTACAGGATCATCAATCATCTCGCCATCTTCCTGTTATGTGACGCAGGAAATGCTTGATTCTCAAACATCTGCTGACTATTTTCGGTATCTGCATGTTCACACGTAGCAATCAGGAGCCAGTAATGACTACTTCACAGAAGATTCCACCGGCCCCAACCTGGGATTTGGAGTCCTTATTCCCCGGTGGGTCAAAGTCCAAACAGTTTCAAGCACACAGTGAGAAGGTAAGAAAGTCGATAGAGAAGGCCAAAGAGAATTTGGGAGCACTGCCCAAGACGCTTGATGATTCTGCTATCCCCGTATGGGCCAGTTTCATTATGGAATTCCAAGACCTGATCGAGAACATAGAATTGTCTCTCGCGTATCCGCACTGTCTTGTGTCTCAGGATGTAAGCGACAGTGATGCGCACTCGGCGGAGGCGGAAGGTCACCAGTTTCTCTCGGAATGGGAGAAGCTCAGAACCGAGCTTGACTCCCTGGCGCTGAAACAGTCTGATGAAGCCTGGCAGAAGCTGCTGGCTACTGACGAAATCAGCAAAATCAGCTACTTCCTTAACGAGTCTCGAGAGCTGGCCAAGAAGAAGATGACGGTGGAACTGGAGTCTCTTGCACTGGAGCTCTCGGTAGACGGTCTCCATGCCTGGAATCGCCTGTACGACAAGATGGCCGGTGATCTGCGTGCTGACTTCGAGGAGGGCGGGGAGAAGAAATCACTTTCTCTTGGCCAACTGGCTACCAAAATATCCGCCCCTGAGCGTAGCGTTCGAGCGCAGGCGTTCAAAAAAATGACTGAGGCTTGGGAATCTCGCGCTGACCATGCAGCCATGATCTTAAACTCACTAGCCGGATTCCGGCTGGCACTGAACGGTCGTCGGGGTTGGGAATCTGCCTTGTTCGAGCCGCTCAAGCAGAGTCGCCTGTCGCTGGAGTCACTAGAGGCCATGTGGTCGGTCATTGAACGCGAAACACAGAAACTGGCCCCGTACATCGAAGCCAAGAAAAAGCTGCTGGGTATCGACAAGTTCCGCTGGTACGATGAGTTTGCACCATGCGGCAAGACCGATAAACTCTACGCCTATGATGACGCAGCGGATTTCATCGTCAAGAATGTCGGCGAATTCTCCAGTGACATGGCTGGGTTCTGTCGTAAGGCGGTGGACAAACGCTGGATCGAGGCGGAGGACCGCTCCGGTAAAGCTGGCGGCGGGTACTGTACGGGTACCGGACCACTGCGCGAGAGCCGCATTTTCATGACATACGCCGGTTCGTACGAGAACCTGTTGACCCTGGCTCACGAATTGGGGCATGCCTATCATGGACATGTCCTCAAGGACGCTCCTTTTCTTGCGGCGGACTACCCGATGACGCTGGCGGAGACGGCTTCGATTTTCAGCGAACTACTGGTAACGGATGCTGCCCTGGCTGACTGCTCCGATCCCAAAGAGAAACTCATGTTGCTGGAACAAAAGCTTCAGCAGCCTTTCGTCTTTTTCACTGATATACATTGCCGCTTCTTGTTCGAACGGGCTTTCTACGATGAGAGAAAAAAAGGTGTTATCAGCAAGGACAAACTCAGTGAGTTGATGGTAGCAGCACAGAAGAAAGCGTTTGGGCCGTTGCTGGACGAGTCCGGGTATCATCCGCTCTTCTGGGCGTCCAAACTGCACTTTTTCATATCAGGCGTGTCGTTCTACAACTATCCATACA
>QNAF01000132.1 GCA_003641405.1 Candidatus Zixiibacteriota bacterium
GCTCATCGAGATCAACGGCCCTGTTGTCTACCTGGAACCCCTCCAGTTCATCGCGTGCGACCTGAAGCTTCAAGGTTACTTCAGACAACCGAGCTTCAATGAACTCCCGTTGTTCCCTGGCTGAGTTCGAGAGGATCTCACTGTTTAACTTGACAAGCTCTTCCACGTAGGCCGTGGCAATATCGGCGGCTATCTGAGGATCACGGTCCTCAAACGAAAACCGCAAGAGACCTTCGTCAGTAATTTGCACGCCGGCTCGTTCGTTAAGCAGCTCATAGAGACCGAATTTCCCAGGAAGATCGAATTGATCTTGCAGGTTGAATCGCTCGATGATACGGTCAGAGATACGGCGGCTTTGAAGGATTCGTGCATAAACATCGTTCAATGTGATCATTCCCGGAAAACGAGCACCGCTTGTAAACAGGCCGACTTGTGCCAACTGTGCCAGACCGTCGGCGGACTGTTCCGATGGAGGAAGCAACAGGGCATTCGCCGTATACCATTTCGGCAATACTAGCGAGATCACAACAGCCGTAAGTGTTGCCAGAAACACCAATGTAAACATCAGGCCCCGACGATGAGCCAGAACCTCCAGCAATTTCCACAGATTAGTTGACGAATCTTGAGTCACTAATCCTGTTCCTCAAACCGTATGGTTATCCGGTCGCCATCAGACACTATCTGCCCGCTACTTGCCGTCCTGCTCAGTCCGGAAATTCGGTCGTAGAGTTCCATTTGTGCCGTCTGTCGATCTGTTACACCACCAGCCAGATCGATATAGTAATCTATTGTCTTACCACGCAGATACGGGTAAAGTCCCGGACGAACCACGGTTCCCTCCACCTGAACGAATCCAAGCTCAGCCGGAACAACAACCGAATCGTCCGGTCTTAAACTTACTTGTCCTGCCAATTGAGCATCGGAAATGAACATGGGGTACCAACCACTAACAGAGATTTCTCCAGAGTGATCTTCCGCTCGTCGAAATAGCGTAGTACGGTCAGAGTTGCCCAGTTCAAGCGTACCCCCCGCAACTGAGAGAAGGTCACTCACTTTCATGCCGTCACTGTAGGGATAGTACCCCGGCCTGGCAATGGCCCCGGTAATTACAACCTCGGCGTCTCCGGTTACAATGCTGGGAACAACTATGACATCTCCCGGCGTTATCCCACCGGACTGACTCAGATCACGCGCAGAGTCATTCACGGCGTAACAGGACGAGACATCGGCATGCCCTGTCGGGCCACCGGCCAAAGCCAACAGCAAATCCAGATCATCGCCCGGAAGCAATTCTATCATGCGTGGCTGGTTGACTTCCCCCAGAATGCGCACAACCGAATCCGAGCGCACAGGCACATGGATTGACGATCCGGCATACAAGCAGGGATTAGCGTTGATATCTTTGAAAAAATTGTATCGATCAAGATCGACTCTCAGAGTGTGATTTTCCCGGAAGAAAAGAACCTGACGAGAAGATGCACGCTCTGCCAGACCGCCGGCAGAATCAATAATATCACTCACTCTCTGAGATGTATACCCGGTGTATCTACCGGGTTTCGCGACCGCGCCGGTAACCTGAATCGGTACTCTGTAGCTTGATTGCACAGAGACTGCGATTTGTTCGACATTATAGAGGTCACCCAGAGACTGAAAGAGCACTTCCCGCGCCTCGCTGAGCGTCCTACCGGCAAGGTCTATCACACCCAACTCCTGGTGAACAATCCTGCTCTCAGCGTCAACCACCAGCCGAAGTGGCTGCAAGCGTGTTCCAATCAGGACAACAGTCAGATTCTCACCAGGGCGGATGAGGTACATATCGGGCTCGATAGGAGAATCAAATCGAGGTATCACTACGTCATCCGAAGAAACACCGATCTGATGGGATGTTTGCGAACTGCTCTCAACACCATACAGGAACGATATCAGGAACAGGCCACACAGAACAGATAATCCAATTCGCCGTCGTATCAAAGTCATACCTCAAAGCTCAGCGCAAAAACGAGAGTCAACGATACCTCACAGTGCGCCATAAGTCAACGCCCGGACTCAGGTGTTCAGTTTCCTTAACTGGTCAGAAGATTCATCTTCCTTTTCGGCCGGAACGGCTTTTCTCGTCTGGAAGTCAACAGCCGCCCTAACGAACTCACGGAATAGCGGATGAGGGTTTATCAGGCGCGATTTGAGTTCAGGATGGAATTGTACCGCTACAAACCAGGGATGATCAGGGACTTCCACAATCTCGACAAGCCGGTCGTCAGGCGAGGTCCCGGCCAACACCAGCCCATTGTCGGTAAGCATCTCCCGGTAAACGTTATTCAGTTCGAACCGATGGCGATGTCTTTCGGATATTTCGCTAGTTCCGTATGCTTCCCGGGAATGAGTCCCCTCCTTGATTATACACGGATATGCCCCCAGCCGCATAGTGCCGCCCAACTCTGTGACGCCTTCCTGATCAGCCATGAGATGTATGACAGCATGTTTAAGATCACGATAAAACTCATAGCTGTGAGCGTCTTCCAGGCCACAGACGTTGCGAGCGAACTCTATCACAGCACAATGCATACCCAGGCAGATACCAAGGAATGGTATCTTGTTTTCGCGCGCGTAGCGAATCGTCTCAATCTTGCCCTCCACTCCGCGCTCACCAAAGCCGCCCGGGATCAACAGACCATCAACGTCAAACAGGTACTTTTCGGCACCACCATGCTTGATATCCTCCGAACTCACCCAGATAAGATCCACCTGCGCATCGCTTGAAACCCCCGCATGCACAAAGGCTTCAATGATGGACTTGTAAGCATCTCTGAGCTTCACGTACTTGCCGCAAATACCTATCTTCACACGTCGCTGCGGATGTTTGATCCTCTCCACCAACTTTTCCCATTCGATCAGGTCCGGTTCCGGCAGTTCCATACCAAAATGCTCGCAGACGATCTGGTCCAGATGTTGCTCATGGAATCTCAGAGGAACATCGTAGATTGTAGATGCATCTTCCGCCACGATGACCGAGCGTGTGGGAACTGAGCAGAACAGGGATATCTTCTGCTTGATGGAGTCCGAAAGCGGGCTTGTGGATCGACAAAGAAGCACATGCGGCTGGATTCCGATCCCCCGCAACTCACGTACTGAATGCTGCGTGGGTTTGGTCTTGAACTCACCCGCAGTTGCAATGTACGGTACAAGCGTAAGATGAATAAACAGCGTATTGTTCTGTCCCTCCTCCAGAGCCATCTGCCTGATTGCTTCAAGAAACGGCAGTGATTCAATATCGCCAACCGTACCGCCAATCTCCACAATCGTCACATCCGGCTTGTCCTCCGACCGTGCGGGAGCACGCATTCGGGATTTCAACTCCTCCGTCACGTGCGGTATGACCTGCACGGTAGCTCCCAGGTAGTCTCCCCGACGCTCTCGAGTGATGATGGAGTTGTAGACCTGACCCGTGGTGACATTGTTTCCCTGGTCCAGCGACTGGTTCAGAAAGCGCTCGTAGTGCCCCAGATCGAGGTCGGTTTCAGAACCATCATCGAGCACAAACACTTCACCGTGCTGGAACGGGTTCATTGTTCCCGGATCCACGTTCAGATAGGGATCAAACTTCATGTTTGTAACTTTGAGCCCTCTTTTCTGAAGCAGCAAACCAATTGATGAGGCCGCAATGCCCTTGCCTAATGCAGAGACAACTCCTCCAGTAACAAAAATGTACCGGGTAATATGCGGTTCCGCCATGAAATCTCCTATCTGCAACAACCTGTTGTCTTCTTCAAGTCTGAGGGTTTATCTATTGAAATAGTACGAGCATTCGTACGAAAGACTTTCATGCAACCACCGTTTTCAAGTATGCGCAATTGCTCCAAAGATTCTGCTTTTTCAAGGGGACTGCGTTTCCAGGACGTATATTTCTCAAGTGCCTGCCATCGAAAGAAATAGACTCCGATATGGGCCAGGTACTTGAATTGTCGTGCCCGAACACCTGCTGCAGGCTGCTGAAGGTACGGAAGAGGAAAACGTGAGAACCACAGGGCCTTGCCATCAGCCGCTGTTACGATTTTCACAACACCGGGATCGAAAAGCTCCTCATCGTCGGCGATTCTGCGAGCCAAAGTTGCAAACCGAATCCTGCTGTCTGCTGACATCACCTTTATCACACGATCCAGAGTTGCCGTACTCAGACCATATGTGTCACCCTGCACGTTAATCACAATCCGGCAGCGTCTGCCCCTGACTGCCTCAGCTACCCTGTCGGAGCCTGTGCGATGATGGCCGGATGTGATAACTACTTCGGCCCCAAAGGAGACCGCTGTCTCTGCAATCTCAGGAGAATCAGTGGCGATCAGGAGACGATCAATGAGCCGTGTTTTGCGTACTCTGTTCCATATGTGATACAATAGCGGCTTCCCCTGATGGGGGTGCAGCAACTTGCCGGGGAAGCGGCTTGAACCCATCCGGGCAGGAATCACAGCAACAACATCTGTCTGCATCAGACAATCACCTTTGGCGGTATGAAGTAACTACTGTTCCTGATAACCCCTGGATAGTCGGTCATAGCGGGAAGATCGGAGGTAAGTTGGGCAAATCCTGGTGGGGTCAGTTTCGAACGGGCGTTAGTTGCTAGACGCTCGGCCAGATCAAGTAACAGCGGCATGGGCTAAGATACGGCGACTCAAAGGGACAGTCAAGCAAGAAAAGCAAACTACCCGTGCTGTACTGGGCCTTCAAGTTCCCCCGGAAGGGCTAAAGTGTTCTATGGCGAAACCGATACTCTGGATGAGGTGTCTCAAGATGAAACAAGAAGTACATACAGTTCTCGACAGGTTTCAGGTTGAACCGGTACCGTCATGCGAAGAGGGAATGGCCGATTCGCGTCGTCTGGCAACCTGGCTAGACAGCAACCACACGCGCCCAGCTATCGAATCGCTTCTGCTGGGTCTTCAACATCGAAACTGGCTGAGCAGCCGCGAAAAGGAGCTGCTGGAAGTTCTGGCGCCGGAACGTACGACCATCTTTCTGGCTCGCGAAAACAGGTATCTCCACCCGCGACAATCTAAATTCTTCTCAACCGATTTATTGGAGATGGCAGAAGCCCCAGACGGTGAGGCTTTGTACTCACATCACTACTTGTCGTCAACGAACGACGGTCCGGTACCATGCAGAGTCCACACGGCAATGATCGGTTCGCTTGAATCTCAGGGGTTTATTCTGGGACTTCTCTGTCCTGAGAAGATATTGGATGATGGCAATGCTGAGTGGTTCGCGGATATCGTTCAGCGATTCCGAAAGGCCTGGCAGGTAGCTCAAAAAGCATCCGAGGCTCTGTCATTGCACTACGATGAAAAAAAACCTGCCCTGGTTGTTAATCGGGCTTCTGGGATAACTTTGATGGTCAGCGAAAGCCTGGCCAGGCTTGTTGAAACCGACCCCGGAGAACTTGTGGGCCAGGAATATTCTGTCATAGCACGGAAATTAAGTACATCGACTTCGGGATATAAACTTCATCTAAAGAACCTACAGCCGACCGGGATGCAATTGTGCGTTGCATCGTTCCAGCCAACCAGCCGAACAGTTCCAAATACGCCTTTCGATCAGTTCTTCTCAAAGTTCGCCTTTCACACGATGCGCAACAAACTGTCCGCCATAATGGTAGCAGCCAGTCACCTTGACACACTGCGCCAGACCAGTCGAGCTACCAACGAGTCTGAACTGACAGAGATTATCCTGGGAGAGGCTACCCGATTGGACCGACATATCGACAGACTTCACCTGCTTGTCGATTGCAATCGATTGCCGCTGAAACTGACTCTGCTCGACCGCGACCTGAAACAAGCAATCAGGCTCCTGAATGATACATATAGAACTCCTCCTGATATCGAGGTCATCACATCCGGCAAGAGGTTGGAGGTCGAAGCACCACTCAACGGGATCGTGCTGCTTCTGGAAGCTGTTCTTTTGTCCCATATCAATCGCCGAACGCGGAAATGCCGAACTGTGGTCAGAGTCACGGAAAACACCGACATGATTACCGTTGAAGTTGACACGGGACCAACAAAACAGGATGCAGAACTGGGTTTCGACAAACTACTACATGAATACAGCACCCGTCTTGCAGACCAAATGAAGATAGCTATTGAACAATTTGTACTATCAGATCAGAACACTCTAAGATCGCAATTGCAGATTAGAAAAGGAAAGAGCCTGTAAAGCATGAGCACGGATAAACAGAACACGTCCGGTACAATTCTGATTGTCGATGACGAAACAGGTATCCGCCGAAGTCTGGCAATCCTACTGGGCAGCGCCAATTATGCAATCATGGAGGCGGAAGCGTTGGAAACAGCGATAGTTCTTTTGAATAACAACGACATTGACCTGGCTGTTATCGATATGCGCCTGGGCGACGAAAGTGGCATTGATCTCGTCAAACAGATTAAGCAGAACCACCCCAACACCGAATCCGTTTTGCTGACAGCATACGGTTCTATCGAAAGTTCGGTAGAAGCAATGAAGGCCGGAGCCTATGACTACGTCACCAAGCCATTCTCAGATAGCGAGTTACTTCTGCGGGTAAGTAAAGCCCTGGAGCGCAAGAAGATGAAAGAAGAAATCATCACATTAAGACAGCATGTGGCCATGAGTTACGGTTTTGACAACATTGTTGGCATTTCCAAACAGATCACACAAGTCAAAGAAACTGCCAGGCGGATAGCCGCAACAGATATTACCGTCCTGATTACCGGAGCCTCCGGAACCGGCAAGGAATTATTCGCTCGCGCTATCCATCACCATTCACACAGACGCAACGGACCGCTCGTTGCCGTCGATTGCAGCGCTATCCCGGAAACGCTTCTGGAATCCGAGTTATTCGGACATGTCAAGGGAGCGTTCACATCGGCTTCCAGTGACAAAAAGGGGCTCTTTGAGGAAGCAGACGGTGGAACGCTGTTTCTTGACGAAGTCAGCAATATGCCGGCGCCTATTCAGGTCAAGCTGCTTCGGTTTCTCCAGGACTCTGTAATCCGGCAGGTAGGTTCTTCAACATCCAGGAAAGTAGATGTGAGAATCCTGGCGGCCAGCAACCGCGACCTGGCTACCATGGTAAGTCAGGGAGAGTTCCGCGAAGACCTGTACTACCGTCTGAATGTTATCCCACTGAACCTGCCAAGCCTGATGGAACGTGCCGAAGATATCGAAATCCTCACCGAGTATTTCATGCGCAAGATCGCAGACGAGATGGACAGATCACCCATGGA
>QNAF01000133.1 GCA_003641405.1 Candidatus Zixiibacteriota bacterium
CATTGAAGTGTTTTATAATCGTCAACGCCGTCACTCGACCCTGGGCTACAAAAGCCCGATTGACTTCGAGCGACAGCAAGCACTATCTTCTTAACGTGTCCGTTTTATCGGGGGAAGATCAGAGTACCGCTTGTTTGGGTCCCATTGTTGCATAAGTGTGAGTGACGGCTATGTACTTCGCGTTGGTAACGGATCCGCTTACGATTGGACTGCCATCTCCGAAGTTCCATTCGTACGTATAGGGTGGAGTACCGTTGTGCACATTTCCCCAGACAACGATTTCTCGACCAGGCCACGTGTAAGCGTAGGTTACGCCTGGCTCATTTCCGGGCATCACATTTACCCGGGGTGCTTGAGCACTGACAGATGATGCCATTGACATCATAATGGCAACAATTATCAAGCTTAACACTATTCGGCTCTTCATGTTAACCTCCTATAAGAACTATTGTTTTCTGCCTGTTTATTTCACATTCATTTGGCAAGAGTGAGTAATGGGCTCAGCGACACCTCCTCCCCTGGTTCTTGTTGGCTTGCGCGTAACTGAGACCACGCCGACCTTGACCAGAATTTCAAATTGATTTTTTTCACGTCACAAACCGCAGCCTGTTTTTGACATACAGCAACTATGACTGGAGGGTATTTTGGGAAGCGTGATGTATGTGCAAGGTGACCTGCAATACTCCCAGTGGAATCACCTAATATACTTTTCACAAAAAGTCCCTTTCAATCAACCATGTCAAGTGAAATATGGTCATTGAGAACCGTTTTTCAGTGATAATGAAGTGTGCACTCCCCATTAGTCAAACCGATTCCAAGAGAACCTTGAGACTCGGTGATCACACTCAATCAACTGGACCACTTTTTGATTAAGGATTACGACTCCCGGCGATCGGATTGAAACCCCCGAAATGACCCAAGTGGTTTTTCACGCTATTGTCCCCCAATGTCTTACGAGAGCGAATGTGACATCGCCGTTTTCCTCCCCCGTCACAACCCATCGACTCAACAATAGAAAGCGGCCACTTCAGTGAAGAGATGACCGCTGTACGTACGTAATGTAGTCAGTTGTCAACGGCAAAAGAATATGTATCCCCACCCGGTGTTCCGCCTTTGGCTTCACTCTGGGTGGGCTACCGGATACTGTCCAAGTTAGCGCATATGGGCCGTTGTCTCACTCAGAGTTGGCAGAGTCGAGGTGTGATATAGGTCGTACTCCGGACTCATCTCATTCAGACTTACGTCCTGCAACAAGACAAATAACTTGGATTGTAATGCATTTGACTGAGATTCTATTAGGCAGAAGGTTCTGCCGCGTGACTCGCACGGCGTCTTCTGCCCGGATAATATCAGCACTAACGTCCAAATGAGTTCTGACAACGAGCTCTTCATCACATCTATCGATTAGCTCCACACATGTCAGTAGTTTTGTAGGGCGGGTCCGTCCTCGAACCCGCCAATTATCTTGTAGGTCGGAACCCCTGAGGTTCCGACAATTATCATCAGTAATTCGTCGTTCCGTCGCAACTCGGCAGATAGTGGATCAAAGACGCGACACAACGAAGGGCGGCACTTCAAAGTTCAGCAAATGAAAGCGGCCATCTCAATGAAGAGATGGCCGCCGTGTGTATGCAATGCGTTTGACTGCTACGGAGTCCAGTTGGGTGTTCCGTCACAGTCTGGTAAGAAGTGAAGTGGGTTGATGAACAGTGCATCAATTAGTATCGACAGGTCGGCTCCATCCACTTTCATTGGATCTGTAACCGGTCGAGTACTGCTGAAATCAACGTCTGCCTCATCGAGACAAATGCCATTCCACCCGTTCAGCGGATCAATGAACAGCCCATTAATCATCAGCGATAAATCAGCACCATCGTAGTTGAAGCCTAACGGTCCGCCACCCTGATCAAGGTCGCCTACTGACGGCGGGATGCAGCACGTTGAGCTTTCGCAGGCATCGCCGACACCATTACCGTCGGAGTCGGCCTGGTCCGGATTATCGACCAGCGGGCAGTTATCGTCGCAGTTAGCGGTCTGGCCGCCCGTGCAGGGGTTGTCACCGATAACGCCGTTGTGATCACCGTCGTCAAGAACGCCATCGTTGTCATCGTCGGGGTCACAGGCGTCACCCATGCCGTCGCTGTCGGTATCAGTCTGATCCGGATTGTATGTCTCCGGACAGTTGTCATCTACGTCAAGGATACCGTCGTTGTCGTCGTCGGCATCACAGGCATCACCGACTCCGTCGTGGTCACGATCGGCCTGGTTGGGGTTGTAGTCGCTAACACAGTTGTCACAAACGTCGCCGACACCATCGCCGTCACCGTCTGCCTGGCCCGGATTGTAAGTCTCCGGACAGTTGTCAACGTCGTTATCGACCCCATCGCCGTCCTCATCGTTGTCGCAGACATCTCCAACACCATCATCATCAGCATCTTCCTGACCCGGGTTGAAATCGGTCGGACAGTTATCGCAGACGTCACCGACATTGTCGTTATCGACATCAGCCTGGTCGGCGTTTGGCGTCAACGGGCAGTTGTCATCGACATCATCAACTCCGTCGCCGTCGTCGTCGGTGTCGCAGGCGTCACCATCGCTGTCGCTGTCGGTATCGGTTTGAGTCGGGTTATAGTCAGTCGGGCAGTTGTCGCAGACATTTCCGAAACCGTCGCCGTCCACGTCGGCCTGGTCGGAATTGCCGGCTGCAGGGCAGTTATCACAGACGTCACCGACGCCGTCACTGTCGAAATCCTGCTGCCCGGGGTTGTAGTTGTACGGACAGTTATCGACCGTGTCGTCAACGCCGTCACCGTCAGCGTCATCCTCGCAGTCATCACCAATACCATCGCTGTCGGCATCTTCCTGCCCGGGGTTATCGACTAACGGGCAGTTGTCGTCACAGTTCACTGTGGCACCGCCGGTGCACGGGTTGTCGCCTTCGGTGCCGCTGTCGTCACCGTCGTCGAGGATACCGTCGTTGTCATCGTCGGTGTCGCAAACGGCGCCCGAACCATCGGTGTCGTTATCCGCCTGGTCGGGTTTGGCAATGAACTGACAGTGATCCACGCCGTCATTGATGCCATCGTTGTCGTCGTCATCGTCACAGGCATCACCCTGGCCATCGCTATCGTTGTCTTCCTGGCCGGGGTTGTCGATTAGCGGACAGTTGTCTGTTCCATCCGGCACCCCGTCGCCGTCATCGTCGGTGTCACAAGCGTCACCGGCTCCATCGGAATCGGTATCATCCTGGTCTTCGTTGACCACGGTCGGACAGTTATCGCAGGCATCACCATAGCTGTCGCTGTCGGAGTTGGCCTGGTCGGAGTTGGAGATGGTAGGACAGTTATCGCAGGCATCACCTACGCCATCACTGTCGCCGTCTGCCTGGCCGGGATTATAGACATCAGGACAGTTATCAACGGCGTCATCGACTCCGTCGCCGTCTGAGTCACCCTCGCAGGCGTCACCGATGCCATCGCTGTCAGCATCTTCCTGACCGGGGTTGTAAACCAATGGGCAGTTGTCGTCACAGCTTGCTGTGGAGCCGCCGGTACACGGGTTGTCGCCTTCGGTGCCACTGCCGTCGCCATCATCAAGAATGCCGTCGCCATCATCATCCGTATCGCAGGCGTTACCTTCGCCGTCACCGTCGGTATCGATCTGGTCGGCATTAGCTGTGAACTGACAGTTATCCACGCCGTCAAGGATGCCGTCGTTGTCGTCGTCATCGTCACAGACATCACCGTAACCGTCACCGTCGTTGTCTTCCTGTCCGGGATTGTCGATAAACGGACAGTTGTCAGTGACATCAGGGACGCCGTCGTCATCATCGTCGGTGTCACAGACATCGCCGGCACCGTCGCCGTCATTGTCCGCCTGATCTTCGTTATCGACCGTCGGACAGTTGTCACAGGCGTCGCCCAGAGTGTCGGTGTCGGAATTGGTCTGTGAAGTGTTGGCGTCATTTGGACAGTTATCACAGACGTCACCGATTGTGTCGCTGTCATAATCCGCCTGGTTGGTGTTGGCATCGTTGGAACAGTTGTCACAAACGTCGCCTACGTCATCGCTGTCGGCATCGGCCTGGTCAGCATTTATCGTGTTGATGCAGTTGTCACAGGAGTCACCAACGAGATCCAAATCAGCGTCCTCCTGAAGTGGATTGTAGGTATTGGGACAGTTGTCGCTGGCATCAGGTATACCATCACCATCGGAGTCCGGATCCGGACACTCGCAGGAGTAGCAATTAAATACGAGCAGATATGGTCCGACCGTACTATTCTGCTGGCTAATCTTGACGTACAGTGTTGTGCCGGCCGGGTAACAGTTATCTGTGTCTTCACAGTCGTACTGGGAGTCAGTACCCACTGCATCAGGGAAGACACCGTTATTGTCATCATTGCTGAACAGCAAAGTGGTGCAGTCATCGGCATAGACTTCAAGGTACGTGTCGAGACCGCCGCCGTAGGCTATCTGAGCGGGAGTGTCATCGCCGAGCACCCTGATATGCAGGCAGTAGCAGTCTTCCGGTCCGCCTGACGGCAGATCGATTTCCCACCAGTCTACATCCGCAGTAGATATTATACTGCCGCAGTACGCGTACTCACAGGCTGCATACTCCGCCTCATTGCAATCGTTATTAAGGCTTTCCCAAAGTTCAGAACCACCACCGGTTTTATCAGGGGGAGGGTTGGTATTGCAATCCCACGGTGGTTCGCAGAGATCATCGATACCGTTGCTGTTGTTGTCGCCAAGACAGGCAGAGCCGTCACTCATATAGATACCGCCGGCAGCGGCACAGGCGCCAGTGCTGGTGACAACGCATGAACCGTCGGATAGGCAGCAGGCACCGGTTGGTTGGAGCCCTTCACAGGCGTCATCGATCAGGTTGGCGTCAAGGTCACCCAGACATACTGATCCGGGGCCCTGCCAGGTACCTCCCTGGGCAGTACAGTTGGCCTGAGTAAGGTCCTGACAACTGCCGTCGAAAAAGCAGCAGGCACCCGTCGGTGGTGCTTCACAGGCATCATCAATCCCATTTGCAGGACTGACATCACCCAGGCATGCCGTGCCGGGGCCAAGCCAGATGCCACCTTGAGCAAAACAGTCTGGATTAGTCAGGTTCTGACAACTGCCATCCACGAAACAACAGGCACCGAGCGGACCATCCTCACAGGCATCATCAATCCCGTTCACGGGGCTAAAGTCACCCAGACACTGCGAACCGAGCCCGAGCCAATAGGCTCCAGGAATCGCCAGGCAGTTGACTTCGGTGAGATCCTGACAACTGCCGTCATCAAGACAGCAGGCGCCCAGTTCATCTTCGCCTTCATTAATTACAAACGCCAGGTCCATGGACTGCTCGAACATCGGCGGTTCGTACAGTTCCTCCCAAGCGAATTCGGGGGACTCGCCCCAGACAGCATCGTCATTCCAGTGAAAAATCGAAGATTTCCAGCCCCACTTATAATTTATCGGGTCCTGCAATTCAGCTGAAATAACCAGCCAGAGAGTATCACCGAATGTCTGGTAGTACGGTTCTAAGATCTCTACGATATTGTACTGGAAGTAGTTATCATGATCAGGGAAAAGCGCCTCTGGAATGCTGGGATCGTACCAGCCTTCCATTTTTTGAGGATCCGGAGTGATATGACGCACAATATAGTCAGTTACGTATTGATACCAAAGTTGCACGCCGGGTCTGCTGTATTCCGGGCCGGGGCCGTCAGGGTCGGGGATATCTGCATGAATAGAGACGTGGAAGCCGACTATCTCTCCCACAGCTCCGTTTTTCCATGAACCCCAGAAGTGGATTTCATCTACCGGTCCGGATTTCGAACATTCCCAGTCATCGCCAAGAGTAAATGGATAGGTGGCATTGACATTCCACCCTTCCTCGTCTGGCAACTGGGGCTCGTGCATTTTGTGCCCGTCGATCGGATCCCAATCAGCCAGTGCCGGTACTGTCGAAAGACAGAAAACAGCCGCGATGGCTAAAAGGATTGTTGGCACGTTCTTCATTCTAATACCTCCTGTTGTTTATTTGGCGGAAAGCGTCCGCCTGAGCTTGTGATATGGAACTGATAGTTTTCTATGACCTAATGCTGTGTATGCGATTCTCTCAAGAGAAACCACGGGTTCTGATTCTGCAATGATGCTGCAAGATACGTCACCCATTCAGTACATACACCAGACCAACCAGTCATGAGATTGCCTGGCTAATACAAACTGTCTGCGGGAAAGGAACATAGTGAGGATCGTAATCAACGAAGACAGCACATAATTACTAAATCATTTACAACACCGAACGAATGCCAAGGACACTCGCAGAAATTGCGTATTATCTAAATTAAAACAACTGGGCGCGTATTTTGCATGTTGGCGGGTTCCAAGTTGCCAAGCAAACATTGTGTGAACATTACGACACAATATAGTCGCATTATCGATCCATGTCAACAGTTGATTTGCGGAATTGCGCAAATCAACTGTTACCGAAAAGACATGCTGATTATGGGCAGAGATTCATCTTTTAGGGCAGGATCGACCATTTCGAGAGTGCCTGCGATCCTGCCTATAGCTGTGCTGTCAGATGTCTCTGTGTCTGACAGTCGAGTTGATCGAACGAACCGCCAGGCAGGGACACCTGGCGGCACGTCATACGCTACATCTGTTACCTTGAGCGGAGCCTGTCTTGAGTTTGTCGAAGGGTCGAAGGGTGAAGTAGCCAAACGGCGCACCATGCTTCGACAGGCTCAGTTGACAGAGAACATGCCGGTTGTTCCGTGAGCCTGTCAATTACCATCCGAACATAGCTGTTGACATGACTATATAGGTGCCTTAATTGGCAACAATTGACTATATATATTACAATTGGATAAATATGAGCGATACCAACCAAACTTCAATCAAAACACCGTTTTACCAGTATCATGTCGATGCCGGGGCGCGGATTGTTGAATTCGCCGGTTTCCTTATGCCGGTGCAGTACAAGGGCATCACTGCCGAGCATCTGGCAGTGCGTGAAAACGTAGGTCTGTTTGATCTTTCTCATATGGGTGAGTTCGAGGTCAGCGGCGACAACGCGCTGGCGTTTTTGCAAAAGACTACTACCAACACTGTGGCGGCGATCGAACCGGGTCAGATCCAATATACCTGTATGCCTTACCCCAACGGTGGCATTGTCGACGATC
>QNAF01000134.1 GCA_003641405.1 Candidatus Zixiibacteriota bacterium
CAGAGCCCTACTCAACCTTGTCACACGACTTGTGAGCCGATTGTGGCGTCCAAACACAAACATAGGTTGCCATGCACCCTCATCGTATTATGCAACGTGAAAATAAGGCTTTCTCAACAAGCCGACGTATTCCCCGAACTGAACGATTAGCGAACCATTTGCCTTAAGTTCTGGTGTTATCGAGTAGATTGATTGATCTTACACCGGAAGCTGGATCTTGCCTAGTTTAATCAGCCTTGACTGAATCGCGCGTTCTGTTCTTTGATAGATATCTGATAATTCCTTTAAAGATTTCCCAGAATCGAATGTCTTCACGAGTTCATTATCTTCTTCTATTGACCAAGGTTTCCCAGCATTTGTTGGAAGACTGTCTTGCCTTTTGACACGTGTCTTTTCCTTCTCCAGCGCTGATACGGCCAAATACAGCGCACGAATGACTTGGGGGTTTTGATACGGGCTATCAAAAGGAAATTCCTCTCCCGTGAATGGGTCAATTCCATCCGATAGTGGTTTTATTATTCCTAATGCTTGAGTTACTTCCATATAGAATCCTCTCTGTTTGTTTGAGGCCCAACGCCGGGTGTCCCCATCATTCAGGATTTGTTGAAATTGTGGGCTTCTCCCTCTGCCAATGCCGATTTATAAAAATCCGCAATACTTGATCCCCGCCAGTCCCAGTAGGTTAGCATCCCTGTGATGCTGCCGCTTCCTCAGTCAACTGTACGGGCGGTGTCCTAAATGAGTTGGCGCTCCAGACAACTGGATTATTGCTCTATGGCATATCCTAACGCCCCGGGTTCGAAACTCATACCCGGTACTTGGATGCAGGATCACCGCCCATGCTTCTTTTGCACCCCCGGCAGGATTCGAACCTGCTACCCTCTGCTTAGAAGGCAGATGCTCTATCCAAATGAGCTACGGGGGCGTTCACTTTGTCGGTCGTCAGAATTATAGCTACTCACGGCATTCTTGGCAAGGTTTGAACGGGGGGCTGGCCAGCAGTCGTTGAGAATCCGTAGAGGCGTCAGGCAGAAACACCTAACGCCACTGCAAGGCGACAAATCACTCTTCGACTGGCTCAGAGTGACAGACTCGCGGAGCTTCCGGTGGCTTTCTCAAGGGAGAGCACCAGCTCCTCAGATCTCTGCGACCCAATCAGCAACTGTTTACCGTTTTTCAGATGTATCTGTACTCCCACTTTGCCGGAGACGTTGTACGCCATGCCACGGTCCGGCGACCATCTTATACCCCAACCACCGTACTCGGCAATAGGCTTATACTCCCTAGCGTAGAACCTGTCGATATCTCTGTAATCTATCCGCCTCGAACTCAACGGAAAGAACCTGATCCAGAGATACTCCGGTCCAACGTTGGTAGTCAGTCTCAACGCATAGAAGAGCCACGGCAGTCCCAATCCGAAAACAACGAAAAGACCCCATACGAGTGAATCCGGACCTGGGTTGGTTCCAAACGGGATACCAACAATGATCTGTTGGTAGAATACCCACCACATGATCACAATTATGGGAATTAGGAGAAACCAGAGCCATTTCTGCCTGAAGTGTTGGGTCTCTGTGAAAAGCGATGTGGTTTCCATGTCATTCACTAATCGAGTCCTGAGAGAATAGACAAAGAGAGAATAACGACCTGTTTCCCAACTTTCTACTTCTTCTTAGATTTCTGAATCTTCGTCCAGCTATCGCGCAAGCCTACTGTACGGTTGAACACCAGGGCGCCCGGTTTGGAATCAACCGAATCCACACAGAAATAGCCATTTCTCAGAAACTGAAAACGGTCCCCAGGGGCAGCGTCCGCAAGCGACGGTTCCAACTGGCAGTCGGTCAGGGTCTCCAGAGAGTCCGGGTTCAGGTGGTCGACGAAATCACCACTCTCGTTATTTTCGGGGTCCTCTTTGGTAAACAGGTGGTCATACAGGCGTACTTTGGCCCTGACGGCATGAGCCGCAGAGACCCAGTGAAGTGTCCCCTTGACCTTGCGCCCGTCCGGTGATGCGCCACCGCGTGATGCCGGGTCATACGTACAGTGCAGTTCGGTTATTTCACCTGTCTGTTCGTCCTTGACTACCCGCTCACACGTGATGAAATAAGCATGTTTGAGACGAACTTCGCGTCCGGGTGCCAGCCGGAAGAACTTTTTCGGTGGGTCTTCGCGGAAGTCCTCGCGTTCAATATAGATCTCACGGGAAAACGGAACCTTGCGATTGCCCGCGCTGTCGTCTTCGGGGTTGTTGACAGCTTCGAGTTCTTCAACCTGGTCTTCCGGATAGTTGTCTATTACCACCTTAAGTGGATGCAAGACTGCCATGACACGTTTGGAGTGCAGGTTCAGATCTTCACGCAGGCAGTGTTCAAGCATGGCGATATCCGCCGTGCTACCTCGTTTTCGAGCCACACCGATACGGTCAATAAACGTTCTGATCGCTTCCGGTGTGTACCCACGCCTGCGTAATCCGGACAGCGTAGGCATACGGGGGTCGTCCCATCCGCTGACTTGCTCTTCGTTCACAAGTCGCAACAACTTGCGTTTGCTCAGCACAGTGTACGAGATATTAAGGCGCGAAAACTCGTACTGTCGGGATGGGAATATTCCCAACTGTTCAATGAACCATTCATAGAGAGGCCGGTGGTCTTCAAAACCAATATCGCACAGGGAGTGCGTGATATTCTCAATGGAGTCGGACTGTCCGTGTGCCCAATCATAAGTAGGGTAGATGGACCATTTGTCGCCGGTGCGATGGTGGGTGGCGTGCACAATCCGATACATGACGGGATCGCGCATATTCAGGTTCGGCGAGGCCATGTCGATTTTGGCACGAAGTACCCGCAAGCCGTCTTCAAACTCTCCTGTACGCATCCGCTCGAACAGGTCGAGGTTTTCCTCGATTGAGCGGTCGCGATGAGGGCTATCCTTGCCGGGTTCAGTCAGAGTACCGCGATACTCCCTGATCTCGTCGGCGCTAAGATCACAGACATATGCTTTGTCTTTCTTGATCAGCTTAACCGCGAATTCATAGAGTTGCTCGAAATAATCCGAGGCGTGATACAGTCTGTCGTCCCAATCGAACCCGAGCCAGCGGATGTCTTCCATGATGGCGTTCGCGTAACGTGATTCTTCTTTGGTCGGGTTGGTGTCGTCGAAACGAAGGTTGCACTGTCCTTTGAACTCTTCGGCGACTCCGAAGCTCAGGCAGATGGCCTTGGCGTGTCCGATATGCAGGTAACCGTTAGGCTCTGGTGGAAACCGTGTCTGTATGCTGTCGTGTTTTCCCGATTCCAGGTCTTCTTTGATCTGGCTCCGGATGAAATCAAGGCGAGTAGCAGGATCAGATGATGGCGTCTGTTCGTTGTTAGTCATGTTGGCAGTCTCTATTGATTTGGTACGGTTTCAGTTCTCTCTTTTATTTCATCAACGATCAGGGTAACAAGAGCCGACATAGCAGTTTTGTCAACCAGATTAGTGAGAGCTCTGCCAGGTTGTTGAAAAACACGGAACGGATGATGAAATGCCGATTCCCTCGTCTGCCGATAGTCTGACACCCCAGGCGCGCACGAGGACGTACACCGGACACGGGAACGCGACTGGCACCATTGCATCATGGCTGCATAGGTCTCGTCTTTGACCAGGTGGCTCGTATGGATGAAAGGGACGGGATGACATGTTCAAGTTCGTTTGGGGCCTGAAATCGCCTGCCGGTTCCATCCACCTACAATTCCAATCTCAGTCCATCATGGGCCAGAATCCCATTACGGGGAAGTGCATCCCCTCCTTCACTCCTGAGCAAACACTTTCACCATTATTCGTCAGAATTGCTGCTCGTCGCTAACTACTCAGTCGGGTAAATCGCCGCGTAACTAACTCAGCACCAAGATATTACGTGGCGAGACCTTGGTTGAATTGGGGAAACCTTCGTTCTGGTGCAGGGTTTGCTCAAGACCCTTGAGCCTGAGCTGTCACAACGGGAGACTCCGGCAAAGTTACAGCAAGAGTCACCAGACTCTTGAACGAATGGAGTTGAAAAATGCTGGATCAACGAAAGAGATTCCTCCAGATCGCGATCAGGAGTTTCCTGACGATTGTCGTCGTCATGCCTCTCGCTTTATTTGTTGGGTGCGCAAATCAGAACAACAATTCTCCGGTGTCTCCGGAAATCCCATATGAGAACAACACCAAATGGCAGGTTGATTCGGTGAGCATTCCTGGATTCCAAATCGCGATCATTTCAGGTTTTGAGTCACCATTCGGCCTGAAGGTTGCCCCGGACGGCACAGTCTACGTGCCGGATACACGTGGCGGTCAGTTGGTCAGGTTCACCCCGGACCTTCGCCCCAACGGCTGGCTGGGGATGCTTGACGGCGAAAGTTCGTCAATCAACGGCTGGCATTATGAAGGTGAACCACGTCGTTGCCAGGAATACGGCGCCTTCGACATGGCTCATTCGCTTGATATCGATCAATATGGAAACCTGTATATCCCCGACTACGCCGCAGGCAAGATACAGCGATATGCACCGGACGGCACCCTTCTCGGCATCTTTTACGACAATCCCGCGTCACCCGATCTCGCCTTCAATGGATCAGTCACCGGATATTTCGACGCTGACTACAACTACTGGGTTTCCGACTTCAACCTGCACCGGATCACCAAGTTTGATCCCACCGGTAAGCTGATCGGATGGATGGGAGAACGCACCGGCGGCGAACTGACTGGCGGATTCACTGTTCTTGGTACGTCGCAACACTCGACTTCACTCTACGGTTTCAATCAGCCGCAGGAAGTCAAATTCGACCGCTTTGGCAACTTCTATGTTGTCGAGATAGGCAATCACCGTATCCAGAAATTCGCCCCCAACGGACAGCTACTTGGCTGGCTGGGTGCCTATCGTGACGGCACCCTGACTGACGGCTGGGCTACCGAAGAGCTTGCTGGAGAAACGAGCGTGCCGGGCGGGTTCAGAAACCCGGTATCGATACACTTCCTTGATAACGATGACTTCATTGTGTGTGATAACGGCAACGACAGAATACAGAAATTCACCTACGACGGAAAGTTCGTCGGTTGGATCGGCGGCAAAGCCGAAGGTGGAGTGACCAACGGCTGGGAAACCACGGGACTTTCGGCAGGCGGAATAGAGCCTGGCATGATGCGCTCTCCGTACGAGGCTGTGATCCACAATGACAAACTATATGTGGCCGACGGCCATAACGGACGAGTCCAGATATTCACCATACTCTGATAGACGACACTGCAGTCAAGCAAATCCAAACTCTGATGAAAAGCCCGGCTTGGTGCCGGGCTTTTGCTTTGCACATCGTGACAGCGATAAGCCTCCCCGTTGTCAAGGGCTCAGAGTTGGAAATGAGACAAAAAGTGGTTTTGATTTGGCCTGCACCTGAATTACCAGTGTGTTGCCTAGTTGAATAACTCCCGTCTCCAAAGAGAATCCCTTGTTATCAGAATCTTTGAGTATCCTTGTCCCCTGATCCCAGACCATAGCCGCGCTAAGCCAATCGTATGTAATTTGGTCAACTACGTCAACAAACCGCATATGAATCGATACGTTACTGAGTGACGAGTGGCTCGGTTGGAAGCAGTACTGCGCGATCCATGAGTCAGAGACAGTATCATGATGAAACGTCATCTTATCCTCAAGGAAGATCAGGCGAGGTTTGCTCTCCCAAATCTCAGTTTTCACTTCGGCGAGGCTCTCGGCTAGTGCTGTCAATGCACTGACGGTATCGAGATCGGGGAACTTCTGAGTAGCAACTGCAGTCAATGGGGTGAGCAGCTTCGTCAAAGAGTCGACAGTGCTATCCAATCCCGTTGTTCTCTTTGTTAGAGTCTCAACATTGGAAGAGAGTTCTCTCTCTGATTTCTCGGTTTGACTGTTCTCAAATGCAACAAAGATCAGAGAAGCCGTTAGCAGAACTGGCCAGGCCAACATCAAGATCAGGGAGAATCGGCGGTGCTTCTTGGAGTCGACAATGTGATCAAGCCCATACCCAATCATTGCGACAAGCCAGCTTAGTCCCAGTACGATTTGTGTGATAGACATACCTACAACTCCAATCTCAGTCCATCATTCGCCAGAGATACGTTCGTCAGCGATGCCCGTTCAATCTGGTTCCTGAGCGCCGCCACCTCTTCCTCATCTCCAAGATGCGTGAGGATATACTCTCCCACGGTGGACGAACGCATATGATCGAACAAATGCTCAAGGTTCACGTGCGTAGTTTCCACCAGGGCGTAATCGAGATCCTGCAGTTGGTCGCGGATATCCTCGAAACTCCCGATGTCAGCCGAATAAAATACCGACCTGTCCCCGACATCAATCCTGAAACTACAACACTGCATCCTGTTAGGCAGACCCAGCCGTCCTATGTCCACCTTCGTTCCGACCAGGTGGCTGTTGCCGATTGCGGTCAGTTTGAATCGGTCGTTTTCATACACGAGACCATCGGAGTAGCCATGAATTCGCAACTCAAGTTTAATATTGTCCGACAGCAAATACACGGCGTTCAGATAGCTTCTGAAGGGAGCGATAAATTCGCCTGGAAGGTAGACATCCAGTCTGCGTCCGGTACGCAACACATGCAGCATCTGGATAATCAGTGACAGGTCACAGACGTGATCGGAATGCGTATGGCTAACAAATATGCGGTCCAGCTTGAACGGATCGAACCCGCAGCGAAGGAATGACGAACAGACTCCACCCCCGCAGTCAATCAGGCTGAGGCTCTCCCCCGTCTGCAGAACGTAACCTGAGCATGCCCGGTTCGCCTGCGGCATACCCGACGAGGAACCGAGCACAGTCAATGTGTTGTCAGAAGTATCCTTCATGATACCAGGGCACCCTCTACCCTGCTCAAGGCCTCCTCACAATCCGCCCGGGATACATCAAGGTGCGTGACAAACCGAATCGTTTTGGGACCGAATTGGACAGCCAGAACGCTGACCTTCTGCATCTTCTCAAGGATCGTTTCGACTGAGACATCCGAGACAACATCAACCAGAATGATGTTGGTTTCGACCCGGCTCATGTCGATGGTGAATATTGGTAGTCGATTGAATCCCTCGGCCAGCAGGTGGGCGTTGGCGTGATCTTCAGC
>QNAF01000135.1 GCA_003641405.1 Candidatus Zixiibacteriota bacterium
AGACGCTCGGGTTGCATTATCGTGTCTCTTTGCTCGCGACGGGAGATCTTTCTTTCGCCTCGGCCAAGACCTACGATCTCGAATTGTGGGCGTCAGGTGTGCAGAAGTATCTTGAGATATCTTCCGTGTCGAACTTTGAGAGCTTTCAGGCGCGAAGGATGAACTGCCGATTCCGTAACGCCGAAAAGAAGATCGAGTTTCCTCATACGCTTAACGGATCGGGACTGGCGCTGGCCCGTCTGGTAGCATCTATCCTTGAAGTCTATCAGAACGCTGATGGCAGTGTGACCATTCCAGAAGTCCTTCGTCCGTATATGAAAGGGGCCGAGCGGATCGGGTAATGGCTCGAAAGTGGGATATACTGGGTCGAGTGTCCGATCTGTACGTCGGCAAATCGACTCTGTTCAAAACATTCCTCCTTGCTGGTGTTGCGGCAATCTCCATTCTGTTCTCCTGGTATACACTGGGTCTTATCAACAAGCTTCAGGTCGATACGCGCGACCAGGTCGAGAAATACGTTCAACTGTGGCAATTGGCGGCCAACTCACCTACTTCGGGCGGAGAACTTCAGTTCATCTTTGACGAAATCATTGTCAAGGCACGGTTTCCGATTATCGTGCTGGATGGTGACAAGAAGCCGGTCTCGTGGCGGAACATTTCCGGGATAGCACCGGACGACACTACAACTTCGGTGAAGGAACGTCTTCGCGAAATCGCACAGGAGATGTACGATCAGAATGGTGAGTTCCCTCTCTATTTCGGTGATACGTACGTCAATTTCCTTCGTTATGGTGACTCGCAATTGATTAACCAGCTCAAAGTGATGCCATTTGTAGCAATCGGGATTGTGCTGGCGTTTATGATCGTGGCTATCGTTGGTTTTCAGAATATTCGACGCAGCGAAGAGCGATATATCTGGGTTGGGATGGCCAAAGAAACGGCTCACCAGTTGGGGACGCCTCTGTCGTCGTTGATGGGCTGGCTGGAAGTGATTGGTTCTGAAAACCGAAGTGGGGTTGATGCAGCCAACCAACAGGAGATATCCGACACCACGATCGACAACATGAAAGTTGATGTTGAGCGTTTGCTGAGAGTGACCAATCGTTTCAGCCAGATTGGATCAATTCCCGAACTGAAAGAGTGCGATCTCAACGCGCTTGCAGAAGATGCTGTTGTCTACTATCGAAGACGGTTACCGTTCGAGGGAAAGGGTATCAGGATTGACCTCAATACCGGTGATATTCCACCGGTGCGGCTGAACGCCGAGCTGTTTGGCTGGGTTCTCGAAAACTTGATCAAGAACGCTTTACAGGCAGTTGATGCCCGGAGCGGGCGAATAAGCATTACCACGAAGCTGGCGGTAGACAAGAGGCATGTTCAGATTGAAATTGTGGACAATGGAAACGGAATCAGCACTGTTGCTGCCCGCAAGATTTTTCGACCGGGCTTCACAACCAAGAAACGTGGTTGGGGAATGGGACTGACGCTTGTCAAGCGAATCGTCGAAGAGTACCATGTCGGTCGCATTGTACTGGACAGATCACAGCCCGGCGAGACTGTGTTTGAGATAACTTTGCCTGTTGCAGGGAGATGAGAGGAAAGACTATGGTTTCGACAACTGAGAAGAAGCGCGTGTTGTGGGTTGACGATGAGATTGACTCTCTGAAACCACACATCCTGTTCCTTGAGGGCAAAGGGTACGAAGTTGTAGGTGTCATGTCCGGTGATGACGCTCTCGTTGCGGTCAAGGAACAGTTCTTTGATCTGGTGCTGCTCGATGAGATGATGCCCGGTAAGGACGGACTGACTACTCTCGAAGAGATCAAGGATATCAGACCACACCTTCCGGTTGTCATGGTCACCAAGTCCGAAGAAGAAAGCCTGATGGAAGATGCGATCGGACAGAAGATCGACGATTATCTTGTCAAGCCAGTTGTTCCATCCCAAATCCTCTCGGTGATCAAACGCCTGCTCGACTCCAAGAGGATTATCGGGTCATCTTCAATGCGCCGTTACATCACAGAGATCAACAAGTTCAACCAGAGATTGTACGGAGCAATGCAGCCGGAAGACTGGTATGACGCGGCCAGGATTATGGCTGAATGGAATCTGCAATTGGACGAAAGTAACGATCCGGGACTGCAGGAGACACACGCCGGTACTCAGAAAGAGTGGAATTACGAGTTCACCAAGTATCTTGATAACAACTACAAGGATTGGCTCAACAGCGAGAGTCGTCCGCCGCTTTCGCCCGACATAACCAGCCAATACGTTATCCCTGAGCTAAAGAAAAACCGCAAGGTGGTGTACATAGTTGTCGATTGCCTTCGGTTGGATCAATGGCTCTTAGTGGAGCCGCTGGTGGCCGAGTTCTTCAATATCGAGCGCCACTACTACTACTCAATTCTGCCAACAGCAACGCCATTTGCACGTAATGCTCTTTTCGCGGGGATGTTCCCGGATGAGATTCATCGGCAGTACCCTGAGAATTATGGTTCTAGCGAGGAAGGTTCTCTCAATAAGATAGAAGATCGTTTGCTTCAGGACAACCTGGCTCGCCACGGAGTCCGATTGGAGAAGAGCTCGAGGTTCGTGAAGATATACAACAATACTGAAGGTGAAGAACTGGTCAAGAAAGTGTCGGACTTCTTTGGCCTGGAACTCGTGACACTAGTGTTTAACTTCCTGGATATCATGGCGCACGGTCGCTCCAGCAATGTCATACTCAGGGAGATTGCCGGCACGGAAGCGGCCTTTCGGTCGCTGATGAAAAGTTGGTTCATTCACTCACCACTGTTTTCACTGCTGAAAGCATTTGCTGAGCGTGATTGTACCGTTGTGCTTACAACGGATCATGGTTCCGTCCTTTGTCGCAAGGGTACTATGGCGCACGGTCGCAGGAACACTTCCACCAACCTCCGCTACAAGTACGGTGACAATCTCAACTCCGATCCGAAGGAGTCGGTCATCATCAAGAAGCCGGAGGAGTGGCGATTGCCGCAGTTCACGGTGAGTACATCCTATATCATCGCCAAGGAGAACTTCTACTTTGTTTATCCCAACAACTACAATGAGATGGTTCGCCGTTTCCAGGATTCATTCCAGCATGGCGGTATATCTATTGAGGAAATGGTTGTGCCGGTGGCAGTGATGAGACCTCGGTAGAGATATGGTAGTTCTCAATGTCATTTCGCATTCGGAGGAGCAGACGGAAGCCCTGGCACAGAAGCTGTCGGTTTCGTTTGTCGCTGGCGATGTTTTGGTGCTGTCAGGGAGCCTGGGTTCCGGCAAGACAACATTCGTGCGGGGTCTCGTTTCGGCACGAGGAGTCAGCGAGGATGCCGTGCGGTCACCTTCATATGCGTTCGTCAACGAGTACGCTTCCGACCCGCCCCTGTATCATTTCGATCTGTACCGTTTGGGGAACACGTCGGAATTGCAGGAAATAGGGTGGGATGAGTACCTGGGTCGTGCCGGCATTACTGTCGTTGAATGGGGCGAAAGGGCGGCAGAGATGCTGCCGGACAGATATTATCATGTCAAATTTGCAATTCGGGACGAGCACGAAAGGCAGATCGACATTTCTTTGGTGCAACCATGACAAGTAAAGAAATAAATAACATCCTCGCCATAGACACTTCCACAAGGAACTTACACCTGGCCCTTGCTTTTGGAGGTGACCGCCTCGTTAAATCGAACGAAATGGTAGAGAAATCCCATGGCCAGGTACTCCTTAAGAAGATCGATAACCTGCTGCAGTCGGCAGGAATCGCAGTGAGTGACATTCACGGTATCGTCATTTGTCTCGGGCCGGGATCGTTCACCGGTCTGCGAATCGGGCTGGCGGCAGCCAAGGGAATTGCAGTGGCTTCCGAGATCCCTGCAGTTGGTGTAGGATTATTCGAATTGGCCTCACATAAGCTTGGAAAAACGGAACCCACAGCACGTATACTGATCCCCTCAAGGAAAGGTGAGTGGTACGTTGGCACGATGAATAACCAAATCAGTGCAGAGGTCAATGTCAGTATCGAAACAACCGTTGATCTTCCCAGTGTGATAGGCGATAACCCTGTATATGGTGTTGGGTCGGAACCAGTTGAATTGATTAAGATGGTCGGTAGTCTTTCCCAGGTACGTGAATTGGAGTACGACAGCGCTGATCTGCTCTATCTCGGTCGTCAGAAGCTTCTGGCCGGCGATTTCAGTGATCTGTCCGATCTTGAACCTATGTACTTTCAGAAGTCCATCGCGGAAACACGTTTTGACCAGCGAGAAAGCAAGTAACATAACCCTCCGTGAGATGGTGCGGGAGGATCTGACAGCGGTCTACGCGCTTGAGAATCAGATATTCTCGGATCCATGGCCTCTAAGGAGCTTTGAAGAGATTTTCGACGAGGATAGCTGGCAGGCACTTATTGCTGAATCAGAGGGCCGACTGATCGGCTATGCCTGTTTCCTGGATATCGCCGGAGAGGCTCATATCGCTAACATTGCGGTCTCTTCGGAGTTCCGGAGGAAATCTGTTGCCAAACGGCTCCTTGATCGTATTTTGTTGTTTGCTCAGGATAGCCGGTGTGAAATGATTATCCTCGAAGTGCGGCCTTCCAACCGGCCTGCACTGGAGTTCTATAAGAAAGCCGGCTTTGCTGAATTGTACCGGAAACCTAACTACTACACGTCGCCGAAGGAAGATGCTTTGGTGATGGTGCTCTGGTTGAACGCGGGCACGGATGGTGATTAGCCTATGGAATGGTTCAGAAAAGCGAAATCAGGACCTGTATCACAGGAGAAGAAAAACATCCCTGAGGGGCTGTGGACCAAGTGTAAGTCCTGCGGCGAAATCGTATACAGCAAGAAGATGGAGCAGTTGTTCTGGGTCTGTCCCACTTGCAATTACCATTTCAGGATCTCAAGCCTGAAATATATCAATCTGCTTCTTGACGATGGCAAACTCGAAGAGTTCGACACAAAGTTGTCGTCTCTTGATCCGCTGAAATTCAAGGATTCCAAGCGCTATTCGGATAGACTCAAGGCTGCGAATGAGAAAGCTGGTGGTTCGGAAGGGTTGATTACCGGTTTGGGCAAGATGAACGGGATTCCAGTTTCTTTTGCCATCATGGATTTTGCCTTCATTGGTGGCTCTATGGGATCGGTTGTTGGAGAAAAAGTAGCCCGAACGATTGAGCGAGCGATAGAGCATGAAATCCCCCTTGTCATTGTTTCCTGCTCCGGTGGAGCCAGAATGCAGGAGGGGATTCTCTCGCTGATGCAGATGGCTAAAACGTCTGGTTTGCTGGCCGTTCTGGCCGAGAAGAAAATCCCGTACATTTCCGTACTCACGAATCCAACCACGGCCGGTGTGATGGCGTCGTATGCTTCACTCGGTGATGTTATCATAGCGGAACCCAAGGCGTTGCTTGGTTTTGCCGGACCGCGCGTGATTCAGCAGACGATTGGTCAGGATTTGCCTGAAGGTTTCCAGTCGTCGGAGTTCTTTATGGAGAAAGGGTTCCTCGACAAGATTGTAGACCGCAAGGATCTTCGGGATACCATCACCAGCCTCCTGCAGTATATGTGGAAGAACTGATGCGGCGTCACACTTACGTACAGGCAGAGAGGTTTATACTCTCACGGGAGTTTTTCGGGATGAAGCTGGGACTTGAGAATATCACTCGGTTCCTGGAGTCCATTGGCAATCCACAGAGACAATACGCCACCGTTCACATTGCCGGTACCAACGGCAAGGGTTCCACGGCTGCGATGCTGGCGTCAGTGTTGCGAGCTGCCGGCTATCATACCGGTCTGTTCACTTCGCCTCATCTTGTCGATTTCCGCGAACGGGTAAGAGTCGATAGTAAGATGATTTCCAGGCAGGCGGTGGCAGGATTTGTCGATCGCTGTCGCAAGGAGCTCGTAAAAAAAAAATCTCATTCTTCGAGCTTGTCTCTGCGCTTGCCTTTGACTATTTCGCACGCAGGCACGTTGAAATCGCTGTGATCGAAACCGGTCTGGGCGGTCGCCTCGACGCCACCAACGTACTGGTACCGGCACTAACAGTAATCACAGATATCAGTATGGATCATACCGAGATACTGGGGGAGACTCTTGCTGAGATTGCCTCGGAGAAAGCCGGTATTATCAAACCCGGTGTTCTGAACCTGAGTGGACGTCTTCCGACTGAGGCGGCAAGGGTGATAGATTCGACGTGCCGGAAGCGCAACGCACCTTTGCAGGCGTTATTGCCACGTGAGTTTGTGACCGATGATCGAAGATTGTCGCTGGACTTCCAGTCTGACGGCTTATCTCTGAAGCGAGTGACTCCGTCGCTGCTGGGTGTTCACCAGTTGAAGAACTGTGCGCTGACTCTCAAGGCCGTTGCAGCTCTACGATCTGCAGGTTTCTCTATTCCTAAGACCAGTATCCGAAAAGGTCTTCGGACAGTTGAGTTTCCAGGTCGATTCCAGGTTCTTGGTAATGGTTCAATATCCCCGCGCTTTGTTCTGGACGTGTGCCACAACCGGGCTGGTGCAGTGGCATTCGCCGATACATTCTCAAAGCGATTTCCGGGCCGGGGGAGTATTGTGCTTCTCGGTTTGGTGAAGCGCAAAGAGCACCAGGGGATCGTTGACGCCTTGGCACCAATTGCCGACTCGTTCCACCTGGTACCTCTACGATCCAAGAGAAGCTGTGATGCTGCTGAACTTGTGAAGGCTCTTGACTGGCATGGTAGACCGGTGACCAGATCTGCCCGCTTTGATACTGCTCTTTCCAGGCTCCTGAAAAGTGCTTCCTCGGACGATATAATCAGTGTGGTAGGATCACATTATCTTGTTGGGGAGTTTCTTAGCAAGCGGGTGGCTGAATGAAGCAGCGTCGTGCCAAGAAAAGTATGTCCGCAAAAGCAAAACCCAAAAGGGAAGGTGTGCCTTCAGGTGCGGACACAAGCCAGCCAGTCAAGCAGCAGAAGGACGAACTTCAGGAGAAAGTCGGCCTTCTCAGCGATACCAACCGACAACTGAAACGCAAGGTCTTTGATCTGTAC
>QNAF01000136.1 GCA_003641405.1 Candidatus Zixiibacteriota bacterium
CTTCAGAACAGGTATCGGTGGCGAAGATATCGGACGTGTGACATTCGATACAATCGGTCCTTTGCCGTCAATCGGCTGACCCAAACCTCCCAGCACGCGACCGATGAGTTGCTGTCCCACCGGGACACGAGGCTGGTCAAAGGTGGATGTTACGATTGCGCCAGGATTTATTCCGGATATCGGCCCGTAGGGCATCAGTAGAAGACGATCATCTCGAAAACCGACAACTTCAGCCTGAATTCGAGCACTGCCGTCATAATTCTCAATGTGACAGAGTCTTCCGATCGAGACCGCCGGTCCTTCCGACTCAATGACCAGGCCGACGACCTGTGTCACCTTGCCATAGTGTTTGATCGTGCTGACACGGGCGATTCGGTCTGCATACATGTCGTACGGAACATAGCTCAATGCTCCTCCTCGCCTGACAACAAGGTCTCAGTAATTATCTCAAACTGTGATTCCAGACGAGCGTCAATATCTCCAGTCGGCGTCTCGATGAAACAGCCGCCCATGCGTACACGCGGGTCAGCCTCGAATGTAAGTTCCTTGATGGAAGTCGAGCCAACCAGGAAACGGTCAATATTCTGCTCAACCACCGGCAGGTGATCCGGATGCACTTTAATTCGCAACCGTGAGCGGTCCACGAGCTGGCCGATGACATTGTCGATCAGAGCTACAGTAGACTCTCTGTCGATTTCCTGAGCTTCAAAGGTTACTTTCTTGCTTATCTGCACGACAAGTTCCAGTATCCTCTGTTTTGCTTCCTGCAATAGGGTGGCTCGCTGATCGACTGCATCGCTTATGGCCTGCTCCAGTTGCCCAAGTACCTTACGAGCTTCTTTGAGACCCTCCTGAAGCCCTGTCTCGTGACCCTCCTCGTAGCCCTGCTGACGACTCGCCTCACAGTCCTGCTGCAGTTTCTGTGCCATCTTGATGACTTCCTGCACCGGAATCAGCTTCTCGCCATCCCGTGTCGTGACCATCGAGACAAGAGGGAATATCTCCCCCAGCTTCTGAGCCGCAGTAGCCTCTTCAACAGCATCACGGTGTTTCTCCCCAATCGATACAGCCGGTGCCGAGGTAACATGCCGAATGATTTTAGACAATGATATCCTCTTTACCTCCGCGCCCGGAGATCATAACCTGACCTTCCTCCTCAAGGCGACGGATAACTTCGACAATCCTGGACTGCGCGGCTTCCACATCAGAAAGCCTCGTGGGTCCCATGAACTCCATCTCTTCCTGTATCATTGATGACACACGCTCGGAGACGTTAGCAAATATCTTGGTCTTGACTTCGTCGCTGGCCGCCTTTAATGCGACAGAAAGGTCCTTGGTTTCGACCTCCTTCAACACAGCCTGTATCGAACGATCATCAAGAAGAATGATATCGTCAAAGACAAACATCATATTCTTCACTTCAGCCGCCAAGTCAGGATCCTCAGCTTCCAGGGACTGGAGAATGTTCTTCTCTGCCGAAGTGTCAACCAGATTGAGGATCTCCGCGATTGACTTGGCACCGCCGGATATTGAAAGGTCCTGTTCTGATGCCCCTCCAAATTGTTCCTCAAGAGTATCCTCAATGTCATTGAGAATCTCAGGTGATATTTTCTCCATCAAAGCAACTCGCAGAGACACTTCCGCCTGAAACTCAGGAGGCAATTCAGAAAGTACAGCGGCAGCCTGGTTGGGGTTGAGCTGTGTAAGTATAAGTGCCGTCGTCTGCGGATGCTCATTCTGAAAGAAACCGGCGAGCTGTTTAGGATCGATGTCTTTTAACAGCGAGAAGCCATGCGTCTTGAACGATGATTCCAGCCGTTTCATGATTTCTTTTGCCTTGCCGGACCCAAGTGCTTTCTGAAGAATATCGTTGGCGAAATCCACACCTCCCTGCGAGATGTACTGTCGCGCCATGAAGATCTGGTGACACTCTTCAATTACACGCTTCTCTATGTCGGGCGGAACGTCCTGCAAATTGGCTATTTCAACAGTAATCTTCTCCAACTCGGCCTCTCCCATGCCCTTCAGCACAAGAGCCGAGACTTCAGTACCAAAAGCCACAAGAGCAACGGCGGCTTTCTGCTGGGGTGTCATTTCTTCGAATATCATACTTCGCCTACTCGACCATCATGGTTTTGATGACTTTGGCAATCTCTTCAGGTCTTTCCTGAGCCGTCTTCTGCATCTGATCGACAAGCCGTGGTTTTCGCTTCTCGGCCTCGATCACAACCGGTGCTTCCTCTTCAGCCAGGCTTGCCACTTCAGGAGCGGCAGTGACCGGTCTTGGGGCCGGTGGTGCCAACTTTGCCAGGGCACCAAAAAGCTTCTTTGATTTTTTCTTCAGGTAGAAGAACCCAAATAATGCCAACAGTACCATGCCGATCTTGCGAGCCGTCTCCATATAGAATTCACGGGTATACATGGAATCGAGAGCCTGCCTGTCGGCATCAAGATCTTGCCGGTCGAACGGAATATTTACAATCTCAATCTGATCGTTGCGCTGCGAGTCGAACCCAATGGCGTTCTTCACAATTGACGCCAGCCTATCCAGTTCTTCCTGAGGTCTCGGTTGATAAATCGACTCAACTTCACCGGCTTCGTTCTCAATATCACTATAGGTACCATCAACCATTATCGCCAGTGACAGTCGCTTGATGCCGCCGACGGCGTTTATGGCATGTTCGACTGTCTTATTCAATTCGTAGTTCGTAATGGTGACCTCGTTGTCGCCCTGTTCGGAACTCTCATTGGATTCGTTGCTCTTGTCGCTGGTGGCGGTGGAACTCTTGGTCCGCTCCTCGCTTCGAATTGAAGGCGCATTGGGATCGTACTGCTCAGACGTTCTCTCGAGTTGCTGGAAATCCAGATCAGCAGTTACACGAACAAACGATGCTAACGGTCCCAGCACCCCATCAAGGAGCGATTGGGCTTTGCCCTCAAGGTAGTTTTCGACACTCTTGCGGAGTTCAAGCTGAGTAGCGCTTAATCCTGCAACAATATCACTATCGCGACCCGATGTCAGCAGATTCCCCTCATAGTCGATTATGGCAATGTTGCTCGGCTTGAGTCCTTCGACGGACGCAGCTACCAGATGCGTTATACCGTTTATCTGTTGCTTTGACAATCCGTTCCTGCCTGTAAGTTTGAGCAGAACTGAGGCCGTTGTCTCCTTCTTGTCATCCTTGAACAGGCGTTCTTTCGGTATAACAATATGGACACGGGCCGCCTTCACTTCGCCTATCTGCATGATAGTGCGAGTGAGTTCGCCTTCCAGAGCCCTCCTGAAATTGAGGTTCTGCAGGAAATCCGTCATGCCAAGATTGTTCTGATCGAAGATGGAATAACCCACCGAGCCTCCTTGCGGCAGACCAAGCGATGCTAAGGAAATCCTCGTTTTGTACACGTCGCCAGTTGGCACATCGACTGCTGTGCCACCTGCTGAGAGCTGGAATGGAATCTTGTTTTCAGTAAGATAGTTTGCAATCTCCCCCGCCTCGGCCTCATCCAGATTAGAATACAGGCGTGAGTATGATATATCCCCTACCCAGCCAGCCACCAATATGGCACCGACAATAGTCCCGGCTATTACTCCAAACAGCATCATGACCTGACTGGCGGTCATTCTGCCAACAAAAGAACTGAGGTTCTTAAAGTAATTTCTGATTTGTTCCATGCGACATCCTATTTACATCGTCTCTCCAGCCATCCATGGCCGAAGCTCACAATCACAGGCTATAGAGGCATCCTGATTATCTCCTGGTAAGCCACCAGTAGTTTGTTGCGAATCTCCAGCAGGAGATCCATACTGACACCGGCTTCCTCCGCCTTGATCATTACTTGATGAAGCTCGACTGGCTCACCCGCCAGAAAAGCCTCCTGAGCATGAGCTGACTCCTTCTGCAAATTGTTCACAGAATCGATCAGATCGGTCATCATATCTGAGAATCGAGTCTCCCCGACTATCTGCTTTTGCGGTGAACTGCCTTGCTGTCCTCCGACCTGTTCTATCAGACCGGGAACCAGGCGTTGTGTTGAGGAAATGGGTAAAGCCACGCTCACACCTTCACGTCCACGACCTGACCGAGAATCTGCTCCTGAGCCGCACTCTCGTCACCTGCACGATAGCCCGGACCGAAGCGAGCAGTGTCTCTCAACCGCGCGAACACCATATCAAGAGCTTCTCGCTCCTCGGTCGAAAGGTACTCGGCATAGTTTCCCGATGGCCCTTTCACCGCCAGCGCAGGTCGTTGCAGTGTCGTTTGTGGTTCAACAAGTACTTTCTGTTCTGCGGCTTGAGTTGCTTTCTGCTCGGCTTGAGCAACTCCTGACTTGTCTTGTCTATTAGTCTGCTGGTAGGACTGAATGCCTATCGGATTGACTTTCATGTACTACTCCTCACCTTCTCCTATATTTCCAGCGCGTCTTTTACCATGTTCTTGGCCGCTGAAATCACGGCCGTGTTGGCTTCGTATGCTCGTGAAGCTGTCATCATGTCTACCATTTCGTTGATAACCTCCACATCAGGCATCTTCACATAACCTTCTTCATCTGCCTTCGGATGGGTGGGATCGTACACGAGCTTGAAACTCGATTCCGGGTCGATCTCTTCCCTGTAATCAACGTTTGAAACTTTCGCCCTGTCCCCTTCAAGACGTGTGGCACCTGTTCGGTGGGCGCTGTGCGTTCGTGCCAACTTGGTGTCGGCCTGGCTCAGGAATGTATTGAACGATGTAGACTTCTTGTTTTCGCTCAGGAGCACTCGTTTCCTGCGGTAGGGTCCACCTTCGGCCGTTTCCACTGTCTCAGCATTAGCCATGTTCTGAGCGATTGCGTTCATCTTGGCCCGCTGAGCAGAGAGGCCCCTTGCTGATACATCAATTGCGTTTAGAATGCCGGCCATATCATATTCCTTATCTGCTCGAGATTACCTTTTTCAGGCCCGAGAACTTCCGTTCCAGCAACCGCGCCGCAATTGTGTACTGCAGTTCGTTTTGGGCCATTTTGGGAACTTCACGATCAATATCCACCGAATTCATATCTCCATCGTGAATCTTATCACTGTGGACCTTCGGTGCGCGGTTAGAATGGTGACCGGTTGGAATATGGCTGGAGTGTGTGATAGTGCCGGCGAGATGGTTCGACCGGTCCCCAATCTTGGCCAACTCAGCTTTGAAATCGATGTCTTTGGATTCGAATCCGGGCGTGGACACATTGGCCACATTGGCAGCAGTAAGCTTGTGCCGAAAGCTGCTGATATCCAGAAACTTCTGATAGTTCCCGATTCCGATCCGATTGAACAAAAAGCTTGTCAGCTTGTTTTCCATACTCCGTGCCTATTACATTTTCTCAGGCTTCAACTGAGCAAGGACTGTGCCAACTGCTACCATCATCACCCTAACTATGTGGCACCCGATGACTTACGAGGACGCCAGGGTCCGCTTGTCCCCCAAAATGGGATATTCAAATGGAAAGGTTTTCCGAAGAGTACGGAAGATCCTACTGATCGGACTCAGAGTAGTACATCTGCGAAGTCGGTTCCGTCAATGTGAGGTCCATTGTCAACAGAACTACATCGACTCGTCGGTTTCTGGCTCGATTCTCGGGACTGTTGTTTGCCAACACCGGCCGGAACTGACCGTATCCCAAAGCCGATATTCGGTCCGGCGGAATAGGGTGATTCTCGGTATAGTACCGCACCACCGCGGTAGCTCGCGCCGACGACAGTTCCCAGTTGGATGGATACAGTGCTGTCTGGATCGGGCGATCATCGGTGTGACCTTCAACTCGAATATGATTGGGACGACCTTGCATCTGTTCGGCAATCAAATCAAGAATCTCCATGGCTCGAGGCTTGAGCGAGGCTGAACCTATATCGAAAATCGCTGATTCCAGTATATGAATAACCAGTCCGCGTTCTGTGATCTCTGTTTGGAGATCCTCACGCTTGCCCAACTTGCTGAACTTCTCATCGATTCTCTGTTGGATCATCCGTAGATTACCGAGTTTCAGTAAACCGTGACCGTTTTTGATAGGCTCCAGACGATATTTGATGACACCGTCCCCGCCCCGCAGCACCGTATTGAGGGCATCGGACACCTGACCGAATCTCTTGTTATCGATACGCGACATGGAGTACATCACGATAAAAAACGCAAGCAGGAGCGTTATCAGGTCTGCGTACGTAAGCAGCCAGCGATCAAGATTTTCGTTGTCGTCGTTGATCTTACGGGGTCGCACGACTGCTTACACCTCACCGGGGCGAAACCTGGGGGCAATGAAAGAGTTCAGCCGGGTACGAATGCTCCGTGGGTTATCGCCTGACTGGATTGCCACGACACCTTCCATGATAAGATCAAGGTAGGCCATCTCTTCATCGTGTCTCATACGTAACTTGTCGGAAACAGGCAGGAAGAACAGGTTGGCCAACCCCACCCCCCAGAGTGTGGCGATAAAAGCCGCCGCAATTGCACTGGCCATCTGAGCGGCGTCGGATGTGCTTCCAAGGGCCTGGATAAGGCCCAGAACCGTTCCAAGAATGCCAAGAGTAGGCGCAAAACCTCCCGCCTTCTGAAAGAAAATTATCCCGCGCTTGTGACGTTCTTCTATATAAGCGATTTCGGTTTCGAGGATCTCGCGTAACACGGTTACTTCGGTGCCATCAATCAGCAGGAGAACCGCCTTTTTGAAAAATGGCTGACGAATGCCCTTCATATCGGCTTCCAATCCGAGGATGCCTTCTCTCCGGGCCTTTTCGGCCAGCCGGATGATCCGATTAATGATGACATCGACCCGGTGTTTGTTACCAAAGAACGCCAGACGCAAATAACTCGGTACCCGGATGACAGTGTCGACCGATGTCGTAACAATTGTCGCACCGAGAGTCCCTCCAACGACAATCATCATCGGAGCCAGAAGAAAAACTGACTCGAAGGTTCCTCCTTCAAGCGAATAGGCTCCGACAATCGCACCGAGAGATAGAATCAGGCCGAGTATTGTTGCAAAGTCCATTTGTTCCCGCGCAGTTAGCGGTC
>QNAF01000137.1 GCA_003641405.1 Candidatus Zixiibacteriota bacterium
AATCTCACTGCTTCAACTTTGAAAGCTCGGTCAAACTGACGACGCTTCTTGGACATAAACACACCTCCTGATAGAAGTTAACTCTATCTTCTCGATGTGTCCACAATTCGGGGGAGGTTCAAACACCATCTATCTCCAACGGCACGTCCTTTGCCCCTTGATACCAATTGTAACTGGACCATGACCAATCGCCAGGTTCACTCACAAGACCGCGGTTAACAGGATTCTTGTGACAGTAGCTAATCTTCTCTGTTACTGTGGCTGAAGTACGGCAGTTGTGATCATAGCAACGGCGTTGCCAGACTGCCAATTGACCGGTAGTCCGGATCAATATCGGTACAATAGACCGCTTCCGGATGGACATTGACGTCCTTGCTTTCATCTGCCCTATTGCAGGGCCAAGCTTCATACCGTCGGGCGGAAGTAGCACTAGATGAATATGTTCTGGCATAACAACGTAACCAAGAATCTTCACATTCTGTTCATGTCGGAGTCTTGCTAGCTCATCAAGCAACATCTTGATGTTCTCATTATCGGCAAGATAAGGATGCCTGCGATAGCATGAGAATGTGATGAACCGTGCAGTCCCCAGATTGTCATAATGCCGAAGGCGAGTCATGAGTACATGTTAATCGGGATTCGTCTATGTGTCAATCACATTGTTACCCACCATAAATGGCGGGCCACCCGTCCCAAACTACTTGAATCTTGGGTTTCTATTGTAACCAATAGATGGATCATTTGATTGATATTCTATGATCAACTCATTCTCTTTTTTATTCACTTCCTTATCTGTTGCGCTATCTGACTCCCACAGAATTTGCTTTCTGATAACAAAATCTCTTCTATTTTCTCTAGTAAAATCTTTTTCAATGATTTTGCTATCTGCACTCCCAAAGTAATTGATTGAGTCAGTAAGGTCTTTACCTATATAGATCTTACCGTTTGGATAAGTGATTTTGTAGACGATCTTCACTGGATTAATTCTTAGTTATTTGATCTAAGATTTAATGACTTCTACCATTTCATTCAATTCCAGTGGTGGTTTGCTTGAGGACGCCACCCTACACAATCAGTTCAAACAAACCGCTTCGATCATATTCAGGCCGCCATCGACTACGCGGTAGCCAGGGATCAGTTGGCTCGACACAAGACCACCGGCATGGTCGATAAACTCCACTGTCAGATCATACTCCCCGGCCGGAAGCACAAAGTCACCGACCAGTATTCTCCCCGGAAGCAATCTCGCACAGCGCAAATCGGCGTTTTCTGAGACGTCGGTCACTACGTCGATTGCAGCCTTCTTCAGCCAGCCACCAAGTCCGCCGGTGTCGGCTTTTTTCTTGGCCTTGTGCGCCACCAGCCCCTTGGCAACCGCGCGCGCCACCGTGCGCAAATAGATCAGTGAACTGCGCGCCTCGAACGTCTCACGCGCCACCGATCCGACATCTTCGAGTAACTGAAGTTGACCCAGCAATTCGCCGGAGACATAGACGTTCGCGTGAGAAATCACCGATACCCGGTCAGCCAGCTTCGGGATTGCAAACTTGAAGTAGTAGTCTTCCGAGATTGCCATCGGCAAATGATTATACTCCTGATCCTCATTCTCGCCGTCCGTGTACAGGATCTGTACCAGGTCAAGATCCTTGTCAGTCCTGATACGAAGGTTCAGCGCCTCTTTCACCGGCGAAAGTCCGGCCAGTGCCACTACGCTGAGAATCGCGCCTTCATCGGAGTGATACTGCACGTCCGGCATATCAAAGCCGTAGATGAACGGCTGAAGGCTGAACGCCTGTTTCAGATAGTCGTGGTCGATGCGTGCGTCGTCCCATTTGCCATCGGCGGCATATATGTGCATACTCAGATAACGCGCGAAAGCACTGTTGTAAAACCGCACCGGCTTGATATCATAGTCAATCACAACACCGGAAGTGTCGTTGGTCGACTGCTGCCGGAACATCTCCTCAACATCGGCGTACTTCTGTTCTAACTGCTCAAGTTTGAGATTGGCCCGGCGGGTTTCCACAAAGGCGTCGTCAAACTTGTCCATGGCTATGTAGTTCAGCGCCTTGATGAGATTGGAGTAGAGAACTTCGTAGTCCTCACCTGAATACTCAAGGGCGTTGTCGTTGAGAAGCACGGATGTCACCGCGCGAGATATGGACTTGGTGAACAGGTTCTCGGCAGCTTCTTCGGCCTCGTGCAGCCGCGTGTTGCTACTGTCGAACTGTGCGGCGTAGTGGTGCGCCAGCCCGGCATCGAGATAATAAACCAGCCGGTCTTTTTTGCCGTATTTCCCGCCCTCTTTAGCCTGCTGAAGCCCATTTACGGCAGCATCATAGTTCTGCGCTCGAAGCTCCGCCGTGATGGGATCATAGAAATCCTTCCGGGTGGAAACCGAGCCACACCCGGCCAACAGCACCAGGGCAACAAGCCCTGGCGATATGAATCTTAGCAGTCGTTCAGCAACCACAGGCGTTTACCACTTGGTTTTGCCCTGTGAGATACCCTTCTTGATTTCCTTGGTGCCTATCCAGACTTTCTCCATAGTCTCGATATTGACCAACTCAAGGTCCGTCTGATAGAAAATCGCTCGCTTGCCGCCTTCCTGGTCCTCTATCGATTTGACCGCCCCCTGCAGGATGAAATCGGCGCCGGTTTCGTTACGCATTAATTTCATGGTTTCGCGTGAGGCAAACTCTGATTGCTCCTGGCGTTCTCCGCGAATCTCCGCACGAGCCTCTTTTCCGGCCACAAAACGAACCTGCGACGAGTTGATCAGTTCGCGCTCAAAATCTGTCGTGAATACTTCCGTATCGATATGCTCACTGCTCTTGTTGCGGATGAATCCCACCGTGACAACCGGCTTGGCACCGTTTTCAACCGCAAAATTGGTCAGCCAGGGTTTGGACAGACAATCGGAGATCATCTCCTCGGCTACCAGGCGTGAATCCGTGTCATTCCATTTACCTGAAAGGTCTGTTACGGTTTCTGGATCCAGTCGTGCGATCTGTTTTCCCCCGCTGCAACCAACGATCACTCCACATACGAGGATGATCAGCAATGCTTTCTTCATCTCAAGGCTCCTTCCATAGTGTATTTCTAAGCTTGTGCATTCTCCACCGAGCGATCAGCGGTATAGATACCCCTGATACTGATGCCACGTTACAATGGTTTTCCTTGGAATGTCAAGTATTGAGGAAAGTCAGGATCAAGCCCCTCGGGGCTTCCCGGCTTACGTCCGGAAAACCCCGCAATACCCAGCCCCCACAACAATTAACTACTGAACCGTTGCAGCCAGTTCGTGATCTTTTTCTTGCCATGGTTCGGCAAGCGTTGTCACCGCCGGTCCGGATTTGAGAATAAGACCGTCTAGGGCAGTCGCGGCAATGATCCGCCGACCGGTCGCACAGACCGACACAATCATCTTGTCGCCAAGCTTCTTGACCGGAACGAGTTCCTCGTTGTGATAACTCACCAGACCTTCGGTCGTACCGATATAAACCACCCACTCTGAAGCGTCTATCGAAGAGACATACGCGCAGGGGAGACCATCATCGATCGTGAGCGTTTTCCAGCTACCGCCGTCATAGACATAGAGGCCGTCGAAAGTGCCGAGATACAGGTGGTCATGATTGAATGCCAGCGCTGTCACATGGTCAAACAGGGATTTGTCACGCGAGAGATAACGCTTATTGAAATTCTCGCCATTCCACCTGAACAGCCCCTGTCCGTCCGTACCGACCCAGAGACCGGTCTCATCAGATACAAGAGCACTAACGTCAACTTCTTCCATCAACGCAATCAACCCGAGGATATTCTTCGCGAATAGTCCGTCGGTGGTACCGATCATCAGGCTGGGACCGAAACTGGCCAGAGCATTAATGTTTCCGCTGAACTCGGCTTCTTCCGGCACCAGACCCGCGCCGTCAATCCTGTACAGACAATCGCCGCCGGCGTAGATTTCACCCGAATGTTCTACCAACACGTTCAGGGGCTCTTCTACAGGAGTAAGCGTGTAATCCTTCGTCTTGAGGTCATAGATAAGCAATCCGCCATCGTAAACCGCGTAGAGCAGCGACCCTTTAGCTGTCATGTCTGCAACGACCGGCAGGTCGCATCCCGCGTCCCTGACTCTGGCAGCCAGATCCACCGCCGGTGTGTTTTGCTCAGGTGGTCCGACCAAATCTTTGCGATCTTCTGTCGCCCCGGTCACTGCCGCATTGTCCAGGCTTTCCGCCACTGCGACCGCCACCGTATCAACGACACGGGCGACAAATCCCGAATTTTCTGCCCCGGAGTCTGACGAACAGCCAGTGAGTGCCACCGCAGCCAATACTGCGACTCCGAGGGCAAATCCTGTTGAAAAGTTGAGTTTCATCTCTTCCTCCTTAGTTAAGTGGTTACGTTCGTATTAGCCCATTGCAAGCGGCATGCCTGTTGTGTATATCGTTGAATAGCAATAACATAGCGCCAAGATGATGTCGCGCCAATCAGAGTGAGCGTGTCAGAATTGACACATGGAAACGTGTACTTGTCTAACCTGCTGATACACTGTTATTTAGTTGTGTCTATTTTGACACAGGTTGAGGCGGCTAACACATTTCGCTTGTATAAAGTAGTAGAACTTCACTGATTGTACTGGAGGAAGCGGCCGCAGACCGCTGATTTGGGATGCGACTATTTATCATCATACTTATTCTATGCCTGTCGGCTATTCCTGTCACATCAGTGGGGCAGGTAGAGTGCGACATTCTGCAGTGCAAGCTTGATCGGCTCTATTTTCCGGTTGGCGAAGAAGCGTTGGTTTTTGAGCACGCACCTTTCGTTATCCTGACAGGAACTGACACGGTATACCAGGGCAGAGTAGACCACGCCTACGAAGGCATCTCGGTGAGCACGCCGGTCGAAGGATTCTTCGACACTCTGTCGCTCGACTCGCTCAAAGTTGTCATTGAGACAGCCGCCATTGACAGCAGTGCAACAATTGCTATTGGGACAGACATTATTGGGCTGGATCTGCTGTCGCCGAATAGACAGATAGCAGAAAGCTACGCGCCGACAGTCACATTGCGCCAATACGAACACCGTTCGCAGATGATGCAGGATTTCAGGTCTGGTTTCCTTGACGGCTACCTTTCGTTTGAGTGTCCCGGCGCATCGACCGAAGGCATCTGCACTTTGCAACACATGCTTCCATACATTGTGGCACTCGTCCCGAATGTCGGGAGGCAATGCAATCTCAGTGGTCAACTCACCACGGCGTTGTATTACCTGTATGACCCTGCCAGACTCTCGCTGTATTTCGATGGTTCCGTTCAAGCTGTCAACCGATTCAACCTGCATTCGGCAAAAAGCAACATTTTGCATTCAAACAATTATCGGCTTTTTCCCTATGCTCCCGGACGGGGCAAGAGCCTTCTATCAAGACTTTCATTCCCGCCGGATTCTCTCAGCATATGTGCAAGCACCAGGAGTCTCGGACGCACGGCACATTATTTCGCCGATATCCTGGCGCAGAGTTTCTTTCGAGTGCGATTAGACACCGACCGGGATAATGCCAATATCTATGTCGAGTATATCCCCGTCAGCAAAAGCGTGCCTTCAACCAGTATGTTTGCCCTGTATCACAAGCTCGTGCAGGATACTGTTGGCGGGATAGCAGCCAGCGAACAGGTCCGGCTGATCTCGCATTATCTTGACTACGTGGCGCGTGCCTCAGAGAAAGGCGAGGGTACGGTCAGTTCGGATTACTACGCTTACCTTGACCGTGCAGAAAGGGTCATGATCGAGGAACTTGGAGTTTTTCCGCTCTTCCAACCAATAGTGATTTTCTCTGCGTACAAGAGTCTTCGCAACGTACGGTTTGATAACGACGGTTTCCTCGACTTGTCCGAAGCGTTCAAAGTAGTTATGCCGACTGACCCGGAAGGAACCACACCATGAGCTTCACCGGACGGATCAGGCTGTACCTTGTCGCCATTGCTTTTTTGCCACCGGCGCTAATGATGGTGGTAGTGTATTTCTATTCATCACATCAACAATCACTAACATATCAGCAAAACGCGTCTGAAGACCTGCAAAGAATCGTCCAGTACCGTGCCCATTTCGAAAGTTCCCTTCACGATGTGCTTGACGGTGTACTGAAATCGAACTGGTTTGCGCAGGCGAACTATACCTATGATGCGGGACGGCCCGGTGAGATTCGCGTGGACGCTTCGCAGTTCGGTCTGGATTTTCTCGAAGTACTCGACAGCAATCACCAGGTCATCGCCAGTTCGCATCGACCGGGACTTGTCGGTGAGCAGATTCATCGTGACACTGTTGTCGGTTCATTACCCCCGATCACAATCCGGCCTACCGTCGAATTTGATATCGCTGGTCGCCATGTCTCGTTGACGGCAGTGGCATATAGTAATCAATCTCTCCGTCTATATGGTGGCTGGTATCTGAATGAGCGTTTCTTGCCAACTGCTGAACAAATGTTGCGTGGAACGACTGAAGTTGTGTACACCAACCAAACCAACCCGGTCACACGCCGCTACGGGGCAATGGAGTTCGGTGCACTGTATAAAGCCGACAATCAGTACGAGGCGCTCTTGTGCGGAAGTGAAGCAGCCGGTTTCTTCATGGTAGCCAGGTTCCAACAAGCGGAGAAATCTTCGGTGTTCGCGTCGTTCTTCAATGTTATCAGCATCGTCGCCCTGGCTTCTGTGCTGGTGGCACTGGCACTTGGCATCTACATATCGGGAAAGACAAGACGGGAAATCGATAATCTGGTTGAAGCCTTCTCACGTGTGGCTGCCGGAGATCTTGGCACCACCGTGATGGCTTACAATGAAGGTGAGTTCTCGCAGTTGGCAGATTCGTACAGCGAGATGACACGCAAGCTGAAGGTATCGCGACACAAGCTGGCCACCACCGAGAAGATCGCCGCCTGGCAGTCGATGGCCCGCAAAATCGCGCACGAGATCAAGAACCC
>QNAF01000138.1 GCA_003641405.1 Candidatus Zixiibacteriota bacterium
ATCGCAACTATCATGGCTGGGGTGGCGAGTCTCGGACGACACTTGTGCGATACACCAAGAAAACGCAAGCGCGCATACTGTCCTAATCTGAGACCACACCCAACCTAAAGTTAGCGCCTATGGTTTTCAGCCCTGGATCAGCGAGAGCCTACCACACATTTGTCTATATCCGCAAGGACTTGCTCGTCAGCATGGACAGCACTACATCTGACCCTTACTACATTCCGTGAACAATGCTTTCCAGAATTACACTGCCCGACAGACATCCTCGTCTGCCGGGCTTTCTGTTTGGAGTTAAGAGTCCTATCAGTCTTCGTCGGGGGCTATGGTGTCTGCTATTTCCATCAGCCGGTTGTTGGGAATAGCCACCCAACTCTCTACTTGGTGCGCCCCGGCAGCTCGGGATAGAAGCGAGACTACCGCGGCTGTTTCTTCGTCAGGCGCTTCGTAAAGGTCCATGAAATCCCACTGTCCCAGGAGGGCATAGTGGCCCAGGAACTTTACATCCGGACACTTGCTTTTCACGTCGGCCAGCCACTGACTCTCTTTCCTGACACGGTTCTTAAGCTTGCTGGCAACCTCGATGATGTCGGCATTCTGTGGACACATCTTGGTCATTAGCACAAAAGTCTTCATATGGTACCTCCTTTAACGGCAAAGCTACGTTCACCGGCGATGTCATGTCCTGATGATTCGGAGGTATCTTCTGTCTGTTGCGCGTGCGTAGATGGTATTCTCCGGCAATCACCGGTAACACTTACAATATACGGTATTTTTCTGATTTTGATAGAAAAAAAAGAGGGCGCCAGAGGAAGTGTGTGAAGATCAATGTAGCCGGGGGTTAACGGCTTTCGAGGAAAGTCAGATACTCTTTGGCCCAGCGATCACGACGGTGGAAGCGGTTGGCGTGGTCGTGGTATTTCTGACCCAGCGTACAGCCATCGATACGGCCGTCTCTCAGCTTGAGTATAAGCTCACACAGTTTGTCAGCGCCGTCGCTGGTAAATGCCAGAGCACCACCGGCAGCCTCAAGTTCACGAATAGCTTCGCCATCGTGTGAGCCAAACAATATCGGACGACCGGAGGCCATGTATTCGAACAACTTGGCCGGAATCGTTCCGCGTGAGATCGGCACTTCACGAAGGCTCTCGATCAGAACGTCAGAAGCCTTCAGAAAATACGGTATTTTCTCCAGGGGTTGTGACCCAACAAACCGGATGTTATTCAGGTTGTATTCCTGTGTCATGTTTTCGAGAACAGAACGTTTTTCACCGTCCCCGACAAACACAAACTGAATATCCTGGTGCTCAGCCAATCGACGCGCTGCTTCGACAACAGTCTCCAACTTGTGCGCCCACCCAAGAGTGCCGGAATACAGAATCAAGAACTTGTCGCGCCAGCCGAATTCCGTACGTATGCCGTTCTGGTCGGATGTTGCAAACTCCTCGGAGAAACCAGACAGCACCGTGGCGATATTCTTCGACGGGATACCGATAGTCTTCAGATAGGTGTTAATGCCTTCCGTTGCCACCACAATCTTCTCAGCACGGCGGTACATGGAGTGCATCATCAATTTCAAGGCACGAGTGAACAGGGAAGGCTTAAGGTTTCCGAAATCTTCGCTGGATTCCGGCTGAAGGTCACGCACTTCAATCACAAACCGAGCCCGCTTGATCTTGCTGAGGATCCAGCCAATAAGTGGAGTATTGACTGGCGGTGTTGATGCCAGCACAATATCAAACTTACCCTTGATACGGAAGGAATTGATGAGGCTGGTGATCAGGAAAGTGACAAACCCGATCATCCTCTTGCCAGGGTTGCTATTGGGAGCTGGCAAAACCCAGCTTCGGTATACCTTGACCCCTTCCATATCTTCGACCTGGAAGAACTTGCCCTGATATTTCTTCGGCACAATGCCATCAGGATAATTGGGCACAGCTGTAAGTACAGATACCTCGTTGCCCTGACGGACAAAGTACCTGGCAAATTCGAATAACCTTCGAACCGCCCCCTTCTCGGGCGGAAAATGCTGTGCAACTATGAGGATTCTCATATTCTTTCCCAGCGGCATTTTAGGGGTTTTTGAAGTTACAGGCAAGGCATTTTTCGGCCAAGTTGTTTTTTTTCAGGCAGTTATGCCACTCAGGACAAGCAGGGGGCATTGAAGCGCTTGCCTGTATTAGGTTATGCTGCAAGCAATTGGGCTGTTACTGACGGGTTTGAAGACGGTATCTACAAGACTACCGCAGGCTCGCAGAATAGCCAGCACGTTCTCTGTCATACTGCCTGTCGAAGCATAGTGCGTTGTTTGACCACTTCACCCTTCGACAGGGGGTCTGTTGAAAAAACCACTACTTCCAGATATTCATATTCGGGTGACGGTGCTGCCAGGTATGAACATCCGAGAAAGGTAATCTTTTCAACAATATTCTAAATCGTCTCGTCTGTACGTAGTTACAGATACTCCTGAAGAGCACCTGTCAGTCTATTCAAATGCATTGAACCTTCAATGGCTACTGCGGCAAGGTACAGAGGCACACGCCACAAGTCGCGTCGCTCAGAGAATCCTGAATCAATCGGGATTTCTTCCCTGTAGCCATCAAAGACAGCATCCGGTACAGGCTGCCAGCTATCAATGAGGGCCAGATCCCACTCGGGGTTACCATAGAAAATTGCCGGATCTATGACAAAAGATCCTTCCGCTGTACTTATGAAATTGTTCTGTTGCGCATCTCCGTGCAGAAGCGCAGGTGTGATTTCAGGACCGCACAGCTCCGGAAGGCGCGAAATCAGCAACTCTACTTTTGAAACAACTGAGGGAGGGAGGTTTCCGGAATCGGTAGCAATCTTTAGCATGGGCAAAAGGCGCCGTTCTCTGTAGAAAGTCGCCAAATTCTGCGTAGGCGTGTTGTCCTGGTGGAGAGGCCCCCAGAAGCCGTTCCTTTCGAAACCACAACTATCGCCTTTTACTCGATGGATACGCGCCAGAGTTTCCCCGATTTGCCTCCATTGGTTAGGGCCACGCTTGACGGTTTCTACCGCTTCCATGATAAGCAGCGCCCCGCTTTTCACTTCCACAATACCTACAGGATGTGGTATGCGGACACCTGCCTGTTTCGAAAGAGTCTGCAAAGCTGACAGCTCAATCTCGAATTGTTTCTTGGCATCATTCGATTGACTGTATTTGAAGAAAACCCCAGACGTTCCGTCTGATACAATAGCGCAATGGTGACAAGCGAATTCCGAAAAATCATCCTCGCTCACAATTCTCCACTTACACCCCTTGTAATCAGATACAGCTTTTGTAATAGAAACGCGAAGGGGGTCGTCTAACCAACTGATCGGTCCGGATCTGACCCGTGGAATACTTTGTTCGTTATCATTAGTCATATACAGTAGCAGTAGGGAAGGATGTCAACCCGATGTAAGCTCATTCTCAGGTCTAACAGCGTCGGTGCCAGTAATGCCCCGAACTACTTCCATGGACACTCAACCTTCAATGAGTCCAGCACAGAGCGGGTATGAATCACTGCCGTGGAATCGCTTGTGTTCTCGATATCGATTCTAACGGAAGCAACCCTACCTGCATTGCCTTTGCAGGCCAGTGGAACATAAACGCGTCTTGGATTTGAATTCTGTTGATAACCCGATACCACGAATGCAGAACTACTGGATCGGTCAACAACACAGTCATTATCTGCATGCGTCGCCAAGTACTCCTGCACAGCGCTCAATGCACTTGGATAATAAGGGAAACTGTGCCATTCACGTGTAGTCGGCAGTTTAAATGAAGTCACAAAGTTCATCGAGCGCATAGCTGAGAAGCATGCATCAAAATCGGAGCAATCTCTTCCAGACGATACGAACAGGCGGTTCTTATAAAACCTAGCGTAGCTGATACCAACCTGAGTCCTGAATTCACGTATCTGTGGAACTGGACATCTACTCAAGAATGACTCTAGCTGATCAAGAAGGCCCTGTTGAGTAAAACAAAGCTTGACGGTCCACTTTCTTAATGATCCAAGAGGCCCTGTATCATCCCACGCCATTCTGTATATCAGTGTATCTCCCGTAGTGGATAACAGTTCTATCGAATAGAGATTCTCGGTTCCTTGCAAGTTGGCGGAATGTAATTCGACGTTGCTGTGAAACACTTGAAGAACCTTGTGGCTCTCAATATGCGACACTACGTAGCGAAATGATGTGAGTGTTTTCCTGATCTCCGTCTTGTTCAAGAGCGTATCCTCATGGAATCTCATCACAACATCATATGTGTAGGCGATTCCAATTGACGAGGTATCAATAGGAACACTTAGCGCTACAACAACTGCTACAATACCACGGCTAGTCCCCATGTTCACAGTTATCGACAAGATTGGCCAATCGACAAACAACTCCTGCAGTATACTCTGCCGTGATGCCAGTAGTTCATAGTGCTCTGGGTTCTCTACGCGCGTGAATATATCACCGGATGGAGGTGTAGCAATGGCGTTCTCTGTCAGCATCAGTGTGAACAAGAAAATCAGAGCTATGTTCTTTGGGGACATATGAACCCTCAGTCAAAACGCTAGTATGTAAGACACTATCTCATATTATAGAGACGCGGAACCTATGATAATGGTGCAGAGCGAGTAATGGCGGCATGGCTAGTTCATACCCAAATCTATCTCCGCCCCAATTCATCCACCGTCTTCAAGCTCTTCTCTGACTTCCTCCGGTACTTCCATCTTGGGAGTGAAAACGCCCAAATAGCGCTGGTACCATTTCCATTTCTTCTTTTCCTGCTTGTACCACTTCTTGTAGATCTTCTCCCTCCTGGCAGCCACCACATCCATCTCTTCGATTCTGAGAATCATTATCTCAATCGTCTCACGCTTCTCAAGCGCCATCCTGAGATTATCGTAGTCCGAGATATTGAATACCGCCTGAACGACCGGCTCAAAAAACACCATCACCTGCGAGCCAATAAAGTTCAACGGTTTGACCGACTCCAAAAACATGATAGCCGGAACAGTCATCCCCTTATCGACCACCTTGCGGGCCAGTTTGACAATGACAGCTTCCTGTTCTTCCGGCAGTATCCCCTTGCCGGAATCCGGCAGGTCCAATCCACCCTTGAGAAAACTCATGCGCCCACCTTCCCACCGTTTGTCTGATCTGCCGCTTGTTCCTGCTTATCACTGATAATGCGACGTTTGACAAATGCTTTGACCTCGTCGGCGTTGTCATTGAACATGATATACTGGCCGCGGAAATTCTCCAGCCGCGAAGGTTCCGCAAAAGTCGACAGCAGGAGACCGTTCTTGTCAGTGTAAGAGCTGCGGTAAATGTTCCACTCTCTGCGAATCGTCTGGGTGGTTGTCTTGATGATCACGTGTTTTTCAGTAAGTCGGAAAGTCGTCGGAAAATAGAACTTGGCCAGTGAAGCGAAAAGCACAAGAACACCAAATATCGCAAACAAGCGTGAGCCGGTCACGTTGTCAATGATGACACCGACCAGCGTTATGAACAGAGTTACTGCTATTGATACCCATGGGCGGCGCTTGACAGGATGACAGGTCCACTCAAGTGTTTCGCCTTCATCCTCAATTCCGGTCTCAGCGGTCGTGAGGCTGTGCGTTTGTTCTTCGGGCGAGTCCGTGCTCATGATTTTGCTACATATCGTCCGGAGTGCGATATCGCTCTTTCTTGACAGTTTCCATCATCTCGAGCAATTGCTTGGGCTCGATAATCTTCTTCTGGATCAGGAGTCTAACCAACGCCTCCTGTGCAAGGTTATTAGATAGCGCCAGTTCCTCAAAACTGACGTCCCGCTCCTTGCCGTCAATTACCATTTTCAGGGCGACTTTTTTTTCAGTCATATACTACTCCAATTCCGTAGGGGGAGTTTCAGATCAATTTGGTGAAATATACGCAATCAGGTGCCGATGGCAAGACAGGGTTTGTGCGTGGGGCGCGGCTATTCCTCGTCGGTGGCCATGGAAGGCGTTTGTGATTCGCCCAAAAACACTGGTTGCCCGTCGGATATTCGGTACAGAGGTAGCTCAGTGTTTTCACGGTACTCACCAAATGTCAGTGTCGCTGCTGCGCCCTGGTACTGAGTAATTCCAGAGAGTCGCAGAACGAGCTCTTCGCGTGTGGTAGCTCCGGCGCGGGCGGCCATGCTGATAATCCTGGCAGCATCGTAACCTAAACAGGCCAGGCGCTGGGGCTGTTTACCGTACCTGAGATCGTACGCGGCCGCAAACCGAAGATACTCCTCACTCGTCTGCTGCTGCAGGAAGGGCGAAGGGAAAACGGCTCCCTTGGTGATGTTGTCACCGAGACGATATATGGCGTCGTCACCCCAGCCGTCCGAACCCAGGTAAGCCGCGTTGAGATTGTAGAAGTTTATCTGTGGCAAAAGCTGGCGCAATTGTCCCGGGCGGCCCGGCAGGAACATGCAGTCCACAACGCACGGAATGCCATCGGCGTCAAGAGTGTCACCTCGTTCATCGATGAAGAACATTGAGTCCGGGTGTACACCGAGTAGTTGTGCCTTAATGCTCTGAATGTGATCGCCAAAATCCTTGTCCCTCGTCCGGTAGTACTGAATAGCCAGAATGGTCCCGCCCAGTTCCACAAACCGGTCAGTAAAGGCGCGGGTCATTCTGAGATCATCCGTGCCGGTGGGTGTGATTACGGCGGCGGAATCAGCCTGCAGGTTCAGTGTGGCATACTCCGCCATCCTGATTCCCTGCAACTCCACATTGGGCGAAAGCTGAAACGCGCTCTCACTCAGAAGAGTCAGTCCGGATTGTGTTGCCGCTGGCGCGATAATCGGCAGCGTTCCGCACGAGAGAGTCGCGGACGTAACAGCAGCTTCCTCACTGGTCAACGGTCCGATGACAGCATCGACTGACGAGTTGATCAGTTCCTTAACAATACGGGCAGCGTTTATGGGGTCACCCTTGGTGTCGAATGGCGAGAGCTTTATTTCG
>QNAF01000139.1 GCA_003641405.1 Candidatus Zixiibacteriota bacterium
GCATACATACACTATGTAATGAGCCAGATGGATGGCAAGAAGAGCGCAGCCGCCAGGATGCTTGGTATTGACACCTCCACTCTGTACAGGAAACTGCGCAGGTATAACCTTGAGGCGGATAGCTCCGGTAAAACCGGAGGTGAAGAGTAGCAGATTTTGAACAGGTCACCGGAACAGGAATTGCGACTGTAAGGCTGAGCAAGACCAACCTGACTTTGTTAGCGAGGTATGATATGCCGAAAAGACGAACAAACCAGAGCGGATTCACCCTGATTGAGTTGATGATTGTGGTAGTAATCATTGGGATTCTGGCAGCTTTGGCCATCCCACGATTCTTTGGAGCCACCACCAGGACCAAGCAGGGGGAGGCCAAGATCATTCTCAAACAGATTGCAACGTTCCAACTGACGTATAGAGTAGACTCGCCGACGAATAATTATTTTATCAGCGGAGCGACAGCCTCTGCAGGCAATCCCAACGCCTTCAATGCCCTGGGTTTAACGATTCCGCCCCAGGCCCGGTACTCTTATCAAATCCAGGCGGACGGGATTGGCTGGATTGCGACCGCGACGGCCAATCTTGATGATGATGCCTACCAGGACCAGTGGACAATTGGCACATCGAACCAGCTAATCAATACTCAGAACGACGTTACGGACGCTCCGGGCTAGTGCTACCACGTCATGAATCTGAACTTGCGGGCGTCCGATAATCGGACGCCCTTTTTCATTGCATTTTCCAACAGTACCTGAGCGCGAATTCATTGCAATCTGCAATTGGCTATGGCAGTTTGCGCCGGTCCACCAGTCGCAATTTCGGCGAAAAGCATTGGTTCTCTGCCCCACAGACGAAACACACACTTAACCGTCTATGGGGGCATGTCTTACGCTTGACTAAGCTGTTCAAAAATAGCCAACGGTCAGGGCACTGAGTTTGCGAATACGATGGACAAGAATAGAAATAGAAAAACTACACTAACCTAATCAGGAGGCGTTATGTTCTCAAGATTCCACAACCGACAGAGAGGTTTCACTCTCATCGAGCTGATGATCGTAGTTGTGATCATTGGTATCCTGGCCGCGTTGGCCATCCCGCGCTTCATGCAGGCTACTCTGAAGACCAAGCAGTCTGAAGCCAAGTCTGTTCTGAAGCAGATCTACACTCTTAACCGTGCCTATCGCCAGGAGACTGGTGCCTATTTGACGGCTGGTCTGGCTGATCCGGCAGGCAATGCCCTCTCGGTGATCAATTTCGAATACCCACCGGGATCTAACTTTGAGTATTCTCTTGGCGCACATGCTACCGGCTTCGTTTGCACCGCTACCCCGACCGCGGTTGCCGGAACCTATGGTGATGCCGACCTTGTGGCTGACGGTACAACCTTCACCATCAACGGTGATGGCGCGATTAACTAGCTGCGGCTGGCTAACTACAACGCAAGTCGCGAAAGAGCGTCCCATTCCGGGACGCTCTTTCTTTTTGCTCAGAATCCACAGTCATTCATCAATTTTGCCTCCACATCATTCTTGTTGACCATCAGGCAATATTGCAGCTAACATGGTTGTATTATGAGATTGTCGATAATTTCCTTTCTGCTATTCTGCCTGGTCGCCGGTTCGGCGGCGACACAGGATACTCTCCAGCCACCCGAGCAATTCGGATTGGAGCATTTGACAGACTACCTTGGTCTCAAACCGAGTGATATCAGCTACCGATCCGACTACACGGAGCCGGACTCGTTAAGGCTGAAAGTGACAGCCGAACTCATGGACAGGCCTCTGGACATGATCGGCTATGCCGGGGGTCTCAGAGGTGCCCACGTCGGGGGCCAACCGGAGATACTAGCCGGAGTGTTGTATCGTGATCTGGCAGGTGAACACCAATCACAACGCCAGTCAGCCTACCGTCCAAGTGGAACCGAGATGCAGCACAACTACAATCTCTATTACACTGATATCACTCTCAACCGGCTGCTCAGCAGGGTTGCGACTTATCTGGATGTTATCTTCCCGCGTTCGGCAGAGATGAGTCTGGCACCACTGTCGGAAAAACAACGTCGGTTTCTTGTCGAAGAGTTCAAGGAGATCGTTGTTATGGACGAGGACGATGAGTTCCTTTCCATGGAAGAAATAGACTCGCTGGAGAAGGTCGAAGAGGGTTACACTGAGCAGTTCGTCGGCTTTGCAACTTTGATAGACAAGGACCCGCTTGTATCGGCGGGGATCGGGTGTCTGCGGGATCTCCTGCTCGACATTGAGGCACTACGGTCGGGTATGAGGAACGGTAATATCTCGGCAGAGAAACTTCTGAAAGGAATTGAGTTCCTCCCGAAGGATGTTCCCACTCACAACTATCTCGGACGACAGCCGGGTTGGAAAATAGGTGGTCCTGGCAACGACTACTATGAAGGAAACTACGATTTCATCTTGGACCTTGGCGGTAATGATGTCTATGACCTCAGCTATGATCCGTCAGACCCGCATGGTGTGATTATTATCGATCTGGAAGGGGATGACTTCTACCGGGCAGGAAGTGATTTTGCCCTTGGCTCAGGGTGTCTGTCGGTAGGCTTGCTCCTGGATTTTGGCGGTGACGATCGCTATGACGCGAAATCGTTCGGGCTTGGATCCGGATATTTCGGTTTTGGTCTTCTTTATGATTCAGGTGGTGACGATCGTTATGACGGTGATACCCATGTGCAGGGAGCCGGTACGTTCGGTATTGGTCTGCTGATTGACGAAGGTGGTCGTGATATCTACAATGCCGCAGTTTACTCCCAGGGGTTTGGTTTCGTTCAGGGAGCGGGGATGATCTACGAAGTGGACGGCTCCGACACGTATTACGCTGGTGGCAAGTACAAGGATATCCTTCGTTATGAAGATCACTACCTGTCACTTTCGCAGGGATTCGGATACGGTCTCAGACCCTGGATGTCGGGCGGAATTGGTGGTATCATTGATCTGAGCGGTAATGACAACTACTACGCCGATATATTCGCCCAGGCATCAAGTTACTGGTGGTCTATTGGCCTGATATATGACTCCGCCGGAAACGATAATTATCAGTGTTTTCAGTATGCTCAGGGCGCGGCCACTCATATGTCATTGGGGATTCTGATAGACGATTACGGCAATGATGTGTATTTCGGGAAAGGCCTCATGCAGGGATGTGGGCACGACTATTCCTGCGGTCTGATCCTTGATCGTCATGGCAACGATGTCTATACGGCTTATGATCTGTCCCAGGGAGCCGGTTCCGCCAACGGCGCCGGCGTTCAGATCGACAACGAGGGAGATGATCGATACTACAGCAAGAACCGACTGAACACGCAGGGTTATGGCAATCCACGGAGGGATTTTGGTTCGATTGGCCTTTTCATTGACCTCGGAGGTCAGGACCAGTACGCCGGTAACGGCAGAGATAACTATTACTGGGAGACTGATTCCAAGTGGGGTGGCGGTATGGATATTGAACTGATCGTTCCTGATTCGATTGAAGCAGGCGGAGAATAGTTTGGCAAATGTGATTCTCAAGAGTGGGCTGCTTGCCGTACTATCGCTACTGATGGTTACGCCGAGTACATGGGCGAGTGATAGTATCGATGAGAGAGTCGATTCATTGTTTGTCATCGCGTCGTCCGGAGAGGTCAAATATCGTGAAATGGTAGAGCCTGCCAAGCTGGCCATTGCGGAGATGGGAGCGGAGGTCGTACCGCGTTTGATCGAGAAATTCACTACCAAGTCTGCACGTGAGCGACATACTATTGTGAATATCCTCAAGGAGATTGGATCACCGGCTGTGCCGGATCTGCTCAGAGCACTCAAAGGTGATAACGGACTCGTGGTTCAGAGGGTCTGCTGGGCGCTGGGTGATATCAAGGACAGCAGCGCCGTTGACGGGCTTGTCGAAGTAAGTGACCATCCACGCTGGCAGGTCCGCGATCAGGCAATCGGCGCTCTGGGAAAAATCGGCGATACGCGGGGCGCAGACGTTGTCCATTTTGCATTGACCGACACGATTGGGCAGGTTCGCAAAGCGGCTGCCGTATCAGCCGGAAAACTTGCGATGGGTCAGTCGGTCGAACAACTGGTGCATATATTGGGGGATGATTTCTACGGAGCGCGGCTCTCGGCGTTACACGCCTTGCTGCAACTCAACAAAAGGCGTGTATTCGTAGTTCTTTCTGACTCTCTTGAATCCGAGAACCATCGACTTGGAAATCTCGGTTGCAGGGTGCTTGGCCGCCTGGCCACCGGCGACGCTCTTGATCTTTTGCTCACCCAGTCACGGTCTCCGAATCCGAGCCGACGAGCCCAGGCTGCTGTTGCATTGGTGAAGGCTGACCCATTCGACAATTGCGGCTTCCGAGAGAAGTTCCTGGCGGACGAAACTGATCGTTTCGTTCAACTCAAAGTGGAATCTGCCATCAGTGCTCAGCAAGATGCCGAATGACGATCTCAGCAATCGTCTGAGTCGAATCAGAAACCACATCGTCTCAGAAACCAAACCTGTATTCAGCAAACTACCCGGTCGCTACCAGCTATTCGCGAATGAACTCGGTGGTCGGTTGCAAATGGATCGAGCGGGTTGTTTCTGCGAGCTTACGGAGCTGTATCCTTTCGGCTATCCCTTTGGTGAATGTCGACTTGAGTATCCCGAACATGCTGCCAGTGTCCGGGCTTCCTGTTTTGCATCTCTTGACGTTGAAGGTGAGATTCCGCTGGAAGACCTGATCTTTCTGGATACTGAGACAACGGGTCTTGGCGGCGCGGGTGCCGTGGCATTTCTGATAGGCTGTGGCTCGATAACCGCACAGGGGTTCGAGATTCGCCAGTATCTGCTTCCCGATTACTCAGACGAGGCAGCTATGCTTGAGTTCCTGCTGAGTGAATTCGATGAAAAGAAGGGCATTGTCAGTTATAACGGTGCGGCGTTTGATCTCAATCTCCTTCGTGATCGCATGATAATCAATCGTGTAGGCCGCGAGATTCCTTGTCGATTTCATTTCGATCTTCTGCACTCTGCACGCCGTTTCTACAAGAGGCGGATACGGGACTGTTCGTTGACTAATGTGGAACGGGAGATTTTTGGCTTTCATCGTACCGATGACATACCGGGGTACCTGATCCCCTCAGTGTACTTTGAGTGGCTTGGCAGTGAAGACCTCTCAGCCATGCACGCTGTTGTAGAACACAACCGGTTGGATATACTGGCCATGTATTTTCTTCTTCTTCGAGTGATCGAGGCTTTCCGAACAGAGGGTTCTTCGCTGGAAGAAGCAGACGATATCTACTCTCTCAGCAGGGTTTACGGGCGGCGTCATCGGAATGACAAGGTAGTGGAAGTCCTCGATCGATTGGGTGACAAGAAGAACCAGACCCTGAGCGAGGATGTTCTTCTGTATCAGTCGTTTGCCCGCAAGCGCACGGGCGATTGGGATGGCGCAGTGGCTATCTGGCATCGCCTGTCGGAGTCGTCCTCGAAAGAGGCCTACTGGGCTGATCTGGAATTGGCCAAGTATTTCGAACATCGCAGCAAGAAGCTTGAGCAGGCTTTCCATTTCGCCGATATGGCCCGGAATATCTGTCCCTACGAGGGTCGGCAGGTTGCCCTGTTAGAAAAGCGTCTGGGCCGGCTTCGTTCCAAGCTGTCATAGCCCTTTCTACAGCCAGAACGTCACTCATATTCATGCAAAGACAGCCGATAACAAGAGTAGGAAAGGACTGTCATGGATAATGAGCTGATCAAGAAGATTCTCGATGATAGTGTGAAGTTGTATTCACCTCCACAGACTCTTGTGGAAGTGCTGCGATTGACCAAGGATGAAACCTCAACAGCGGACGAGCTGGCTGCAGTCCTTGTGAAGGATCCCGTTGTGACTACCAGAATCCTTCGAGTGGTGAACTCGCCATACTACGGAGCTGCCCGAAAGATTGGATCGGTAAGTCAGGCGGTGGTTATGATTGGTATGCGGCAGGTTACTGCTTTGGTGCTGGCCACATCCATTTATGGACTGACCGAGAAATGGGAATCGGTGCTGGATCGCGTACGGTTCTGGCGGCATTCTCTCGAGGTAGCTATTGCCTCGCGCAATATTGCCGAGGAAATCGGATTCAAGGGTGCGGATGAACTGTTTGTGGCCGGTTTGCTGCATGATTTCGGGATGCTGATTATGGACAACTCCTTTCCCGACAAGTTTCGGGAGATTTGGGAGGAGTCACAAGATCATGGCGGTATGATAGATCTGGAGGAGACTTTCTGGGGGACGAATCATGCCCGGGTAGGTCAGTTTGTCCTGGAGCAGTGGCAGCTTCCCGATATGATTTGCGAGTCAGTGGGACATCACCACAACGTGTTTATCTCAGGTACCGATGATGAAGAACTCATCCCCAGTCAGATAGTAAATCTGGCCAATAGGATTTCACAGTTTCCAGTTCGCGAACGACAAGTAACTGACGCTGGTTTTGAAAAAGAGAACTGCCTGATTATCGCCGGTAACCTCGGGTTGAGTTCATCCGACCTGTTGAACATTCAGAAGGAGCTGTTCTCTCAGACCATTAGCGAGTCCAAATATCTCGAATTCGATGTTGGATCGACTGATGATATTCTCCTTGAAGCCAATCGATTGCTGTTCGAGCAATACATGACCGTGGAATCACTCCTGGAAGAAAATCGCCGGATGAATCAGCAAACTGCCGGTGAGCAGGTCAAGAGAGGTTTTCTGGAGGCCTTCAAGGGCACAACATCAGCTTTCACTGTATATCTCGGGAAGGCTTCAGCAAGCATTCTCGAAAGAGCGCACGCTGTGCAATCAGGTCTGGATTCGGGGGCAATAGTTGATCCTGGGGGACTGGTTGCCTCATCGGTGAAGTCGATAGTCGAGAATGTGGAGACAGTCAACTCGATCATGAGGGACATTGTCTTTCTATCACAGACCGAACCGGCGCTGTATTAC
>QNAF01000140.1 GCA_003641405.1 Candidatus Zixiibacteriota bacterium
AGCCCTACTCAACCTTGTCACACGACTTGTGAGCCGATTGTGGCGTCCAAACACAAACATAGGTTGCCATGCACCCTCATCGTATTATGCAACGTGAAAATAAGGCTTTCTCAACAAGCCCTTGGAGGTGGACCACAAGATACCTTGGTCAAAGGGAGGAGAGACTATTGAAGAAAACCTTCAAACTCTTTGCAGTGAGTGCAACCAAGGTAAAAGCAACCTATTCTCGTCATGAAAGCTTCAGATAACCAGTTCGTAGGTCAGGTTGCTTGCAACCTGACATTTGTGATCGTTTGCGGGTGTTCGTTTCCCAACCCCAAAACAAGTTTGGGGTTGCCACCCTGCCGGCTGTGGATGCATTGGGAGAGATCACGGGACACATCTACAATGAAGAAGTTTTGGCCAGAATCTTCTCCAAGTTTTGTGTAGGGAAATGAGAGTAACCTCCACATCGAAGATTCTGGTACACAGATAGTGTGTCACACGTGAAACACTCACACAGAATCTACAGCAAGCCGTGGGTCACCAGAGAGCAATCATGGCAGAACCAGAAGCGGTCATGCCCTACTATAATAGTGTCATGAGATTATGAGAGAAACTGACTTTGACATAGTCGTGATTGGAGGAGGTCATGCCGGGGTGGAAGCTGTACTTGCTGCAGCGCGCATGGGCAAGAAGGCTGCGCTCATTACGATGGAGACTTCCAAGTTAGCCCTCATGTCATGCAATCCTGCTGTTGGTGGTATCGGTAAGTCACAACTGGTCAAGGAAGTAGATGCCCTGGGCGGGATGATGGCGCTGGCTATCGATGCTACCGGAATCCAGTTCCGACGTCTTAATTTATCTCGCGGACCGGCTGTATGGTCTACCCGTGCCCAGGCGGACCGGCGGGCCTACAGTCAGTTTGTTGTCGATTACGTGGTTTCAAGCAGGAATGTGGAAGTGATTGAAGGTCTGGTTGCGGATATCCAGCAGGCGGGCGGTAATGTGACAGGGGTCACCACCGAAGATGGTCGGAGATTCTATGCAAAAGCTGTCATTATCACCACCGGGACGTTTCTTGGTGGGCTTATCCATATAGGAGAACAAAAGATAGAAGCGGGACGTCTCGGTGAGCCAGCAGCCAACAGTCTATCCAAGAGTCTTGCTCAGCTCGGTTTGGAAATTGGCAGACTCAAGACCGGTACGCCGCCGAGGCTTAATGGGGATACAATTGACTGGTCGAAATGTCAGATTCAATGTGGAGAGGAACCGATGCCGTTCTTCTCGCCAAACTCACCACTTCGGACATTTCATCAGATACCGTGTCATTTGACCAACACGACGGAAAGGACCAAGGAGATCGTCTCTGCCAATTTCGGCAAATCTCCCATCTTCTCCGGGGGGATAAAATCCACAGGACCGCGGTACTGCCCTTCGATTGAAGCCAAGTTCCACCGGTTTTCTGACAAACCAAGCCACCAGATATTCCTTGAGCCGGAGGGCAACGGCACTAACGAGATATACCCAAACGGTTTCTCCACTGCACTGCCGGAGGAAATCCAGGGGGATGCTATCCGGACTGTAACCGGGCTGGAGGAAGTTGAGATTACTCAGCCCGGCTATGCAATTGAGTATGACTACTGTCCCGCGCACCAAGTGGACAGGTCGCTCGAATGCAGGCAATTGGCCGGTCTTTTTCTCGCCGGGCAGATTAATGGTACGTCGGGATATGAAGAAGCTGCGGCTCAAGGACTTATGGCCGGTGTCAATGCTTCGCTATATATCGATGATGAGCCGCCTTTCATTCTGGATCGATCTGAAGCCTACATTGGGGTGATGATTGATGATCTGACTACCCGATCCACAACGGAACCATATCGGATGTTTACCTCGCGAGCGGAATACCGTCTGGCGCTGCGCGAAGACAACAGCCGTGACCGTCTGATGGATCACGCCATGCGTCTTGGGCTTGTGGAACGCACAGAGTATGAACAGTTTAGAAGTCTGCAGGTAGCAACAGAATCAGCTATTATGCATTTTCGGAAAACTCGGATTCCTGTTGACGATCTGGGTGAACTTGGAAAAAGGTTCAAGAAACAGTCGCGGGTCAGCCTTGCCAGATTGCTGAAGCAACCTGGTTTCAATCTCCCTGATCTTCTTCCACTTCTCTCGGAGCTTGGCGATCAGTTTACCGAGGACCGCGAAGCGCTTGAACGGGCAGCTATCACTATTCGCTATGAGGGCTATATTGACAAACAGCAACGCGAGATAGACAGGTTCAAGAAATTGGAGACCGAAACTATCCCTGACGATTTTACCTACGAAAGAGTGCCAGGGCTCAAAACTGAAGCTCGCGAGAAGTTCGTGCGGTTCCGTCCCGACTCATTGGGCCAGGCAGGACGGATGGAAGGTGTCACGCCGGGGGATATCGCCGTATTGGCGGTTTATCTCAAAAGACACAAGAGCGGAAGAGGTCAACAGGCATGACCACCAACCTCGTTTGTGATCCCAAGATATTGCTCGATAAATACTTATCGACGCAGGATGCCGAGCGTTACTTTTTGCTTCTAATGGCCGAGAACCAGAAAGTAAGTCTTGTTTCACGTGAAACAACCCGCGAGGATTTCGACCGTCTTGTGGCGGAATCACTTCTACCTCTGGATATCCTGCGTGCTCCGATGGGAGCATACCTTGACATTGGTTCGGGAGGTGGTATGCCGTCGATCCCCTTGCTCCTGTCACAAAAAATATCAGGCCCCGCTATCCTTATAGAGCGGACAGGCAAGAAAGCAGCCGCGCTGGAGCGCATGATTACTGATCTGCCCATTGAGGCATCTGTCATCGCTCGAAATTTCGAGGAAACGAATCTTGATGAAACATTTAATCTGGTAACGCTTCGGTACGTCAAGCTTACGCCTCAACTCCTGTCCAACATCATGAAGGTCGTGAGTCCCGGCGGAGTGTTCGTCTACTACTCTCAGCTTGATTTCAATACTCCTGGTTTCTCGGCGGAGGTCCGCTCGTTTGTGTCCCCGCAATCCGAAGTCGTCAAGAGCTTTACTGTCTTTCGGAAAGCTTGAGAAACACGCCTCTTTTTTTCCTTGCTAACGTTTGTGCAATAGCCTAAAATCGACAACAGGAATACGTCTTCTCGACAAGGAGTGTTGTATGGGTCGTGTCATTGCGATTGCCAACCAAAAGGGCGGTGTGGGAAAAACAACTACAGCAGTCAACCTGAGTTCCTGTCTGGCGGTTGCGGAGCAGAAAACACTATTAATAGATATGGATCCGCAGGCGAACTCTACCAGCGGTGTTGGTTACGAGCACAAGGAAAGCGATGCTTCCATCTACGACGCCCTGATTGGGCAGAAACCCGTACGTGAAGTTATTAGCCCGACAGAACTTAAGTTCTTAAACTTGGTCCCTTCGGCTATCTCGCTCGTCGGCGCCGAAGTAGAGCTGGTGGGTATGCTTTCTCGGGAGACTCGGCTGAAATCGGTACTTGCAGATATCCTTGATGAGTACAAGTACATCATTGTTGATTGTCCACCATCTCTTGGTTTGTTGACAATCAACACCTTGACGGCTGCAAACTCCGTCATTATCCCCATTCAGTGTGAATACTACGCCCTGGAGGGACTCGGCCAGTTGATGAACACAATCAAACTCGTGCAACAGCACCTAAACACGGAACTCCGTGTAGAGGGCGTTCTGCTCACGATGTACGACAGCCGATTGAACCTGTCCAAGCAGGTGTCCCAGGAAGTCCGCAGTAATTTCGATCAACACGTCTACGACACGGTGATCTCTCGCAATGTACGGCTTTCGGAAGCTCCGTCGTTCGGCAAGCCGATTATCCTCTATGATATTCTCTCTACCGGTGCCGAAAACTACATGGCCCTTACAAAGGAAGTGATGGCATCATGACAAAGCAGGTACTTGGCAAAGGGCTCAGCGCTCTGATACCGAGCGGCGCGACAACAGAGACTGATAAGCTCCACTATAAAACACTCAACCTCGATCAGATTGCTCCCAACCCTTTGCAGCCACGGCAGACCTTTGAACAACAGCCCCTGGAGGAACTGGCCGAGTCGGTCAAAGCCAACGGAGTTGTACAACCGCTGGTGGTGAGGAAGAATGGTCAGGGCTATACGATCATTGCGGGGGAACGTCGCTATCGTGCAGCGCGTATGGCCGGTCTTCAGCAGGTGCCCACGGTGGTGTGGGACGACGTGGACGACGTGCGCGTGCTGGAGCTTGCACTTGTGGAGAATATTCATCGTGAGGACCTCAACCCACTTGAACTGGCCGAAGCATATCGTCGCCTGATAGACCAATGCGGTCTCACGCAGAACGAGTTGTCAAGGCGCGTTGGTCGTAGTCGAGCAGCCGTGGCGAATCATCTCCGTCTGCTCACATTGCCAGATTCCATCAAGAAGCTGATCGGCGAAGGTCGGCTGACGGAAGGTCATGCGCGGGCGATTCTGGCTATGGAGTCCGAAGCACAGATGCTTGAAATTGCAGAACGTATCTTGAGTAATTCGCTTTCTGTCCGAGAAGTAGAGAAGACCGTACGAAGAACGAAACGTCGCAGGCTCGTTCCAAAGCGTCATGCGCCGGAGATTGCAGAGATGGAGGGTTTCCTTAAACGTTTACTGGGGACCTCCGTACGGATTGCGCCGGGTCTGAAGAAAGGCAGAATTGAAATCGAGTACTACGGGAACGAAGACCTTGACCGTATCTGGCAGTTGTTCAGGAAGATCGAGTCCTAAACGTGCGAAAAGCTAAGTACATCACCATTCTGTTTGTCCCGGAGGGGACGGAGCCGCGAAGTGGACTCAAGATGCGGCAATGGGTGCTCAAGCTTGCTGTTGTGTCGCTTGGTATTTTGCTTGTTGGGATAGTCGTCTTCTTTGCGTTTTACGGCAAAGTCTTGTCTCGCGCAACTATGACAGAGAAAGTGACCAGGGAGAATGAAGACCTCAAGAGATACTACTACAAGGTGCAGCTTCTGCAGGAGAATCTACTGCAGGCAAGGGACGTTGTGTCTCGAATGACAGAATTGGCTGGTATTGATTATGAGTTTCCGGAATTGCCGGATGACTCAACACTGTTTGCTCAAATGGATCACACACCGGCGGCGGTGATGAATCGTCCCAGCGCGCTTGACTGGACACTTCCGGCCGGCTTGCCTATCGACGGTTTTGTGACACAGAGTTTCGAGATTGAGAACGAGGACCACTATCACCCTGGCGTTGATATCGCCTGCGCTGTCGGCACCCCCGTGTTATCCACAGGCTCGGGCGTGGTTGAGTATGTTGACTACGATTCCATCTACGGACACCGCGTTGTAATCAGACACAACGACAGTATCAGCACCATATATGCACACAATGACGAGGTTCTTGTTCGGCAGGAGCAGCACGTGTTGGTTGGCAGTCGCATTGCACTCTCCGGCAACAGTGGCAAATCAACAGCTCCGCACCTTCACTACGAAGTAAGAGTTTCTGGCAAACCAATAGATCCGATGGTAAACTTGTATGAAGAAAACTAACACTACTAATGGGGTAAATGGACTGATGAACACCATTATCGGGAAGGACACGGTCATCACGGGCACGCTGGATGTAAAGGGAGCGCTTCGTCTCGACGGTAATGTCAAAGGCAAGGTGATCTGCTCGGATTGCGTGACGGTCGGAGCGACCGGCATGGTTGAAGCAGATATCCAGGCCGATACGGCAATAGTGGCAGGCCATGTAATGGGCAATGTCTGTACCACCGAGAAGATCGAGCTTCAGGCAAAATGTGAGATGGATGGCGACCTGAAGACCAAGTCCCTGGTGATTGAGCAGGGGGCTGTTTTCTGCGGTGCCTGCAGCATGAAAAATGGAGCGCCGGATCTTGGTTTTCTGGCTCACGACGACAAGCCAAAGAAGGTCGAATCAGGCAAGGACAAGGTCAAAGATTAATCCACAACCAGACCGCAGGTGTGGACAACCGGCCGGAATTGTGGATATCGAGTTAACTCGTTGTGGCCGTGGTGGTTATGTCGTTCAGCGATCACAAACAAGTGATTGCTTATCCACAATTAGGGCGTCGGGCTAAGCAGAAGGGATAGCTTGAGTTAGGTCAACTTTATCAAGCCCCCGTTATACGTAATGTCTATAAGTTATTATGCGACACAAGGTTACAATACCCGCTGTGCGGAACACCAATCAGGGCGACAAAATCTCTGCAGATTGCACCTTTGACACGAGTATTTGTACTCTGATATGATTTCTGTTTTCGACGTAACTTCTTATCCTGTAGAGGGTATAATCTCTTTGTAACACCAATATGATGACAGCGTGACAGAATCAGGAGAAATCGATGACTGCAAACTCTGACATACAGGCAGTAGAACAACTCAACACGGCATATCAGAAGATCAGGGCCGAAATCGGCAAGGTGATTGTCGGTCAGGATCAGGTAATCGAACAGTTGCTGATCTCACTGCTTTCCGCCGGGCACTGCCTGCTGGTTGGTGTTCCCGGTCTGGCCAAGACGCTGATGATTTCAACTCTGTCGCGAGTGCTTGATCTGAAATTCAACCGTATTCAGTTTACACCCGATTTGATGCCCGCCGATATCACCGGCACGGAGATTCTCGAAGAAGACCGGACTTCCAAGCAGCGGCAATTTCGTTTCGTCAAGGGCCCCGTGTTTGCGAATATCATCCTGGCCGATGAGATCAATCGCACGCCGCCGAAGACTCAGGCCGCATTGCTCCAGGCCATGCAGGAACACGAAGTCACCGCGGCCGGAGAGACGTACAAGCTTGAGGAGCCGTTTTTCGTGTTGGCCACACAGAACCCGATCGAGCAGGAAGGTACCTATCCTCTTCCGGAAGCACAACTCGACAGGTTTATGTTTAACGTATTCGTTGACTATCCGGCCGACAGCGAAGAGCAGACAATTGTGAAAACC
>QNAF01000141.1 GCA_003641405.1 Candidatus Zixiibacteriota bacterium
ATACAATTGGTTTCCGTCACTGCTTTTGTCGAGGTTTTTTGCTTTTTCAATCAGATCTTCTCAGAAAGCTGAATCTGGGGACCGACGCGCAATAGTGCGCTTGAATGCGCTTATCCGATGTACGTTGTCCAAAACAAAACAGGACCACATGAGGATAAGCGAAACTGGAGTGTAGGATGAATATCTACATCGGTAATCTGTCGTATGAAACGACAGAAGATGACCTCCGTCAGGCTTTTGAAAGCCACGGAGAAGTCACCAGCGTGAACGTTATCACGGACAGAGACAGTGGCAGACCCAGAGGATTTGCTTTTGTCGAAATGCCCAGCAACGACGAGGGCACCGCAGCCATCGCTGGCCTGAATGGTCAGGAATTGAATGGACGCGCCCTTAATGTCAACGAAGCGCGCCCCCGCACCGAACGTGGCGGCGGCGGCGGCGGCCGTGGCGGCAGTCGTGGCGGCGGCGGTGGTGGTGGACGTGGTCGGTCCTGGTAATCGGCGCTGGTTCTAACACCAAGAAAGACAACAATAGACAATACAAAAAGGAGACTGGCGAAAGCCGGTCTCCTTTCTTTGTTAGCGAGCAGGCAGAACACCGAAAGAGGCTGTTCCAGAAGTGTCTGTTCCGACCGTTTTTGCGGCTGTTGAAGCTCGAAGGCAGTCGTTTTTCCCTTGACATATAGGCCGAAATAGACTATCCTACCCCTAACCCGGCAACCACACCTTCGGTCCGCTACTTCTGTGCCGGGTCCACGGATATTGGGTAATTTGACGCTGCCGCAGGCTACTGTGCGGAAGGCGGATTGCAGCATCGTGCATCAGAAAGATCGATTACACATACAACTACATCATATCAGAAGAGGTACGCTATGAGACAAACGCTCAAGATTGCCGCGATTCTCACGCTCATTGTCGCATTGGGCTCAGTCGCCGTGGCAGAGGTGCCGCAGGTGATCAACTATCAGGGGCGACTGACGGACGCCAACGGTGATGCAGTGGTGGATGGGAACTATCTTATCAAATTCACCATCTACGATTCGGAAACGGGTGACAACAACCTTTGGTCGAGTGATTATCGACAGATTACGATAGTAGACGGTCTCTTTGCCTATGCATTGGGTGACACTGTTGCACTGCCGGACGACCTGTTTGAGATCGATACAACCCGCTTTTTGGGAATCAAAGTAGGCGCAAACGATGAGATTGCACCGCGAACAAAACTCGTGTCGGTTCCCTATGCTTACCATTCGTTGAGATCTGACTCTGCCGGTGTAGCCACCATCGCTCTTGATGTTTCTTGCGACGGGTGTGTCTCAGCGTCACATCTTAACGATGGTGCTGTCACTTCGACCAAAATCGCACCAAACGCGGTTTTTTCAACGCACATAGCTCCGGGAGAGGTAGAGGAAACGCATATCGCTGAGGATGCGATCACATCTGAGAAAATAGCAAACGGCACGATCCTATTTGAGGATATTGATCCAAACGGAGCGACCTCGGGGGAGGTTATGAAGTGGGACGGCATGGCATGGAATTCGGACAACGATGAGACCGGCGATAATGACTGGATTCCGTCAGGCGATGACATCTACTCGGGAGTGGCCGGCAACGTCGGAATTGGCACAACAAGCCCGAGCCACAAACTCCACGTTAACGGCAGCATCCTGGCGCTCGGGGTAAACACCGGTTACGGCGTGAACGAACTGCACGCCATGGATCAGGATGTTCGCACCACAGATGCACCGTCTTTCAATCGCGTCCACCTGTCAGACTACGGAACGGCTCTGGGAGGCATGCATGTTGGTGGAACGTCAGACCCCGGCACTGACAACTTTATAGTTGATGGCAACGTTGGTGTTGGCACTTCTTCTCCGCAGGAAAAATTCCACATTACTAATGGTAGCTTCTTGCTGGATGGTACAAACGCGAACATGGAAGTGAGTGGCAATACAGCGCTGGCCACCTATAGTGCTGCGAAGGTCGGCATCGGTACAACTTCCCCTAATCAGAAGCTATCCGTTAACGGTAGTGCCGAAATCGGTAGTTTGTATCTGGACTCTCAGCCACCGCACATGTACATGAGAATAGGCACTTCCGGCGACTTTGTGCTAAAAGCTGGCAATAGTGAGGGGGGTTCCCCCGGTGCCAATCTTACAATGATCTCAGGGGCTGCTCCAAAGAGCTATTTTCTTAATGGTAATGTCGGTATTGCCACAACTGCTCCCGGATACACCCTTGATGTTCAGGGATCTGTCAATGCGCGGGATGGCTATTCTCAGGTGAGCGATCGTCGGTTCAAGGCAGACATACAGACTATCACTGATGCTGTAGGTAAAATCTCTGCGATAGACGGTATCACATTCACTTGGCGGTGCGACGAGTTCCAGAAAATGGACTTCCCCTCAGGACGTAAGTTAGGTGTCATCGCGCAAGAAGTTGAAACAGTGTTGCCGGAGGCTGTGAAATCTAACCCAGAAGGTTACAGGTCTGTCGACTACGGATCATTGGTTCCTCTTCTCATTGAGGGTATCAAAGAGCAGCAGAAGCTGATTGAATCTCTCGAACAGCGTATTGCAGAACTTGAGAGAAGGTAGCAAACCAAGAACTGGAGACACACTTTGAGACATATAGTCATAACTGTGCTACTGTTTGGGCTGTTTGCAACGGTCAGCTTTGCTGCTGACTTGGGCGGCGCGAAAGCCGACAAGTCCAAACCGGTAGTGACAACACAGAAAAACGAAACAACCAAGCAAATAGTGAACAAACCCACTGAGATTACGACTCCCCCCGTCCCTCAGATAGTACTAGCGACCGCTCCCAAAGCCGGCGAGGAAATCAACTGGCAGGTGCTCTCAGGCGGAGGAACGAAAGGCGACGACGGGACATACTACCTCAGTGGCACAGTAGGTCAGACGGCGGTGAGAGTGGGAACGTACAACATCGACGATCAGCTTCGTCACGGATACTGGCAGTTTTTCGGCGGCGGGTATACTTGCTGTATCCCGCCATCAGTCGGTGACCTTGATCAGTCTGCGCTTGGTCCACCTCCGCAAGCGCTCGGCTTCAACTACGACGGCGCCGACCTGTCGTTGATGATTAATGGTTTGTTCATTGATCCGGCAAATGGTTGGGATGGCATCTGTCTGGATGAAGCTGATGTTGACTTCACTAGTGAACGTCCGGTTACGAATGCGATGGTCATTGACGGTGCCGACCTGTCGATTCTGATTGACGCGTTGTTCATCGCCCCGACGCACTATTTGAAGAACTGTGACGGGACAGATAACTGGTAGACAACTCGGCGGTCAGGCAGAGACACCTGACGCCACCGCATGCGGACGGTTTATCAACAAGCCCTAGCGTCGGGCTATAGGGAAAAACATCAGATAACGCGTAGGCGTTCTCTTCTGCCCAGCGGCTGAAAGACGATTATCTATCTCCCCGAATTTACCGATCCAGGGAAAAAGAAGGCTTCACCGAAAATATCCGTCTCAGAACTGCTCAGGATTTCAACAATTTCCCCGAGCCAGGATCAGAATGCATGGGTTTTCCTAAGGATTCCTTTCGCCAACTAAACCCCCGCGTTCTCACGCCGACAAAACATTAAGTATCGGTAAGACTGTGTATAATAAATTCAGTACCCAAATACTATTTAGGGGGGCAAAGTGAAAAGATTCACTACCATCGCGGGTGCAAGCTTACTGCTGCTTATGTTCGCAGCGGGCACAACCGCGTTCGGACAGGACTTTGACGCGCTGGTCAAAGTGGTTGATAAGATCGAAGTCAACCTTCGGTCAATGGTCGAAAAGGAATCCGAATCTCGAAGGCAGGACATTACTAAGCTGCGGAAGGAAATGTCCCAGCTCAAGAACAGTGGTTCACCGGCGGCACCGCCGACCGCTGGCATCACCGAAGAGCAATTGGCCGATGTCATAGCCGAACTGGCGGTGCTCACAGTCGAGGTTCAGGGACTGAAGAGAATCTTTGACAACAACGCGAAGCAACTGGTTTCAATTGACGATGAGGGCTTCTATTTGTCTCCAAAGACCGATCCGGAAGTGGTCGAGCTCAGCGAGCGACTGGCTGAACTCAGCACTTCACTGGAGAGTTTGCTTACAAACAACTCCTCTGCCATACAGCCGAACCCATCGGTAAAACACGGCAACATAGCGCTTAGCGCTTTTGTGCATGAACATTTCAACAGCGGCCCGGATGAAACCTCCAGTTTTGTTTCCAAACGCGCTCGCCTAACAATTAAGGGAGATATCAACGAATACGCCCAAATCAAGATCCAGGGTGAGTTTGCAAAGTCACCCAAGCTGCTTGACGGCCAGGTGACTATCTCACCACACAAACAGTGGTCGTTGAGTATGGGGCAGTACAAGCCACCGTTTGGAACTGATTTTCTTATTTCGGCAAGCAGTACACCTTTTGTAAACAGATCGATAGCGTCCGGATTGGGAACAAACCGCGACATCGGCGCTACAGTCTCATATCGAAACAATTTCAGCCCCGACTATTCACTTAAGTTCACCGCCGGTCTGTTCAACGGCTCGGGGATCAACACCTCCGATGCCAACAACCACAAGAACTTCGTAGCGCGCCTGGAAGCCAAATTGTTCGGTATATTCACGTTATCTCCGAACGTATACGCAGGAAAAACCAATGAGGTTGATGCACTCAAGCAGGACCTCGTTGATGTTGCAGGCTCACTAACATGGAAGTGGCACCGGGAAATCGTGGAAGCTGAATATATCCGTTCAGAATGGGGCAACACCGAACGTCGCGGCTGGTATATCTGGGGTGGACATTCATTTGATATTGGTCTGGGTTTCCTGAAAGAACTGCAGTTGTTGGCACGTTATGAGCAATATGATCCCGACGCGAGCACCAATGATGACCGAACAAACCGGCTGACCGCAGGGACAAACCTGTTTGTTGACAACAAATATACCAAGATCCAATTGAATTATGAACTCAATTCAGAACAGGGAGTGTCGATAGATAATAATGAGTTCTTCGTCAACGTTCAGGTAGCGTTTTAGGGGGAAATGGCAGGTTTGAAGACCTGCCCTTCAAGACTGGTTAAGTATAGATGAACATAACAAAACACATAATGAGGGAGAGTTTTGTGCGTGGTGTACGTCCTCGTGCGCCACGTGGATACAGGGGCAGACCGGGAGGTCTGCCGTCCACAAAAAGATAGATGAGCAAAATAAAACACACATATAGGGGAGTATGAGATGAGTTGGAAAGATCTCAAAATTGCCAAGAGGCTCTACATCGGCTTCGGAAGCATTGTAGTGCTGACCCTTGCCATCGGCTACCTTGGCTGGAGTGGCCTGACTGAAGTGACAAGTAGAGTGGAAAACGCCGATGACGCCAACCGGCTGATCAAGTGGGGCAAGGATTGTCGTCAGCAGGAAAAGAACTTCATCATGCGCGATGACATGAAGTATGTCGAGCAAGTGCACGAAACCTCGGTCAAGATGTACGAGTTAGCTGATGACTTGAAAGCACGCTTTGAGGATCCGGTTGATATCAAAGCCATTGAGACGACTTACGATTACATGAAAGGATACGAGGCGGCATTTGATGACTGGGTCAGGCTACGCCACGAAGCTGCAACCGCAATGGAGACTATGGTAGCTTCGGCTCGCGTGGTGAATGATGAGGCCGGGGCGTTGAGGACCAGTCAGAGAGACAAGATGCAGGAACAGTTCCTGGCACAAGATTCTCACGGAAAACTGGCGGAACGCTGGGGCAAGGCGGATGACGCCAACCGGCTGATCAGGTATATGTTGGAGTGCCGACAGGCTGAGAAGAACTGGTTGCTTCGCAAAAACGATGAATACGCGGAGACTGTGTTGGCAACAATCGACGAGTTTGTTGAACAATGCCAGACGACCAGGACCAAGATGAACCAGCAGGTAAACCTGGATCAGATAGACGCTATCATTGCCGCCATAGATGGATACAAGCGCGGTTTTGAGACCTATAGAAACCTTAATGAAGAACAGCTACAAAGCGAAGAACTCATGGTCGCGGCAGGTCGGGAGACTATCGCGAATTTGGATGAACTGCGTCAGGGACAGAAAGCTAAGATGCTGAATGCCCAGCACTCGGCGATCGTCATGCTTGGTGGTTTCATTGGCCTGGCCTTCATAATTGCGGCCATCCTGTCGTTTATTATCGCCCGCGGTATCTCCAAGCCGGTCTCAGATATGGCTTATGTGGCAAAAGAGATCTCCACCGGTGACATCGATCACACTATTGAGCTGCATTCTAAAGACGAAATAGGAGATCTGGCTGATGCTTTCCGAAGGCTAATTGACTACATGACGGAGTTGGCTGGCGCAGCAGATTCAATTGCCCGAAACGACCTCACAATCAAGGTCGAACCAAAGTCCGAGAAGGATGTGTTGGGCAAATCGTTCCAGACGATGGTCACGAACCTGACCGGGATTGTCACTCAGCTCAGCGGTGGTGCCAGTGAGGTGGCATCTGCCTCAACAGAGATATCTTCTTCCGCCGAGCAAATTTCCAGGGGAGCTCAAAATCAGGAACAGCAAGTTTCTCAGATCACCGCGGCAGTTGAGGAGATGACGGCAACAATCGTTGAATCGTCAAAGAACGCCGGCGAAGCCTCCGACGGTTCCAGGGTAGCTGCTGAAACGGCGACGAATGGCGGGCAGGCTGTAAGTGAAACCATAGAAGGAATGAACAGAATCGCCTCCGTGGTTCGTGAATCTGCCGAGAACATCAATAAGTTAGCAACGTCTGCTGACGAGATCGGCAACATTATCGGTGTAATCGATGATGTCGCTGACCAGACCAATCTTCTGGCCCTGAATGCCGCCATC
>QNAF01000142.1 GCA_003641405.1 Candidatus Zixiibacteriota bacterium
ACAGCCTCATAGGTATTCCTGGTAACTTTTCCCAGATCATCCAAGGATTGATGTTTCATTTACGTTGCTCTCCCGTCTGTAAACAGATATCTAACCGGTAATCTTCCGGATTTGTTCCTTACTAATATTCTCAAGGCGACAGCTATGCGCTGCAATAATGCTGAGCACGTTCTTAACGGCTTTGTCGAGTTCCCGATTCACAACGACATAATCGAAGCCGAATTTGCGAAAAGAACGCATCTCACGCTTCGCATTCCGAAAGCGAACAGTCAATTGTTTGGACGTTTCCGTACCGCGCGCCCGCAGCCGCTCTTTTAGGGCCGTCACAGAAGGCGGCAGCACGAAAATCGAAATGGCATCAGGAAACTCCTTGCGCAACTTGCCGGCACCTGCCACATCCACGTCAAGAAGCATCACTCCGCCACTCTTTCGCACTTTGTCTAACGGCCCATGTGGCGTCCCGTACTTGTACTGATGAACGTCACAGTGTTCGGCAAAAAAGCGCTGCTTGACCAGCTTGTCGAATTTCTCAGGGGTCACGAAATGGTACTCTCGGCCATCACGTTCGCCCGTCCTTCTTGCTCGAGTTGTATAGGAAATCGAGAAAGACCAGCCTTCTGCTCGGCGTTTACGCGAGAGAAGCTTGCGACAGATCGAAGTCTTGCCACCCCCGGAGGGTGAGGATATGATCACAATCTTGCCTGGTTTCTGTGTAGTCAAGTTCGATTCCCGTCCGTTACTCTGCGTTCTGAACCATTTCGCGGAGTTTCTCGACTTCTTCTTTGAGGGCTATAGCCTGACTTGATATATCGAAATCGCCAGATTTTGAGCCAATCGTATTGGCTTCGCGGTTCATTTCCTGAAGGATGAAATTCAATCGTCGCCCTACCGCACCTTTCGACTTTAACGTCGTCGCATATTGTTCAATATGGCTTTGGAATCTGATGCACTCTTCGTTGACATCGGTACGCTCAGCAAAAACCGTGATTTCTTCTTCCAGCCTGCCAGCATTAGGTGCCGGTCCGTCGAGCAGTTCCTCAATTCGAGTCCTGAGCTTCTTTGCGTAAACCTCGACCGCTTTTGAAGTCTTCTTCTCCACTTTCTTCACTTTTGAGGAGAGGACCTTAAGACTTTTCTGCATATCGGCAGCCATGAACTGCCCTTCTTTGGCACGCATTGCCAGAAACGGCTTCAGAGCGCTGGCTATCGTTTTGCTGAGAGCAGTGCCGACAAGCTTCAGATCAAGATCAGCTCTTTCGGGAACCACAATATCTGGAATTGCCAACAGGTCACTGACCGAAAGATCACCGGCGAGTTTCAATTCCTTACCCAGTTGTTGCAGTTGACGGTGGTATGACCGAGCAAGGTTCTTATTGATATGTGCCCGATTGGAGCCATTGTCGGGCTCTGCGAAATTGACATACAGAGTTACTTTGCCACGGTCAAGCTTGGCCGCAAGTTGTTCTCTGATCTGTGGTTCCAGGGCAGAAAGCGGTTTTGGCAGACGGATAGACAACTCGAGAAAGCGGTTATTCACGCCTGAAATTTCTACTGTAAACCTGCCGAGCCGACTGTCCAACTGGGCCCGACCGAAACCTGTCATTGAATTCATACTTTACTCACGGCTAAAAGCAAGCCTGAAAATAGAGCCTAAACAGGGATTGTCAACTGATATTCTATGAGCCGTTGCGCTTCGGGGATTTCTCAGAAAGACTGTCAGATCTGCGAATGTTGAGCAACGGTCCTGCGGGTGTGCTTTTTACAAACGGCTGGCGTATCTGAGACAAATCCACAAGAGCTGTTTCGATTCGCTGTGCGGACTCCTGAATAATGCGAAGTTTCTCGGTTTCCTCCGGAGACAGACGGTAACCGTTGGTTAGAAGCAGCTCGGTTGTCCCCAGAATCGTTGTAAGCGGATTATTGATCTCGTGGGTCAACGTGTTAACCGTCAGTTGGATCACTGATGAGCAGTCCGGACGCTTTAGTATGTCATGAGAGCCGCAGTCATTGATCGATGATTCGCCGCTCAGAACATATCGGTCAACTACCTCAAGCAACCCATCCGATAACTCGTCTTCCACTGTAATGAACTCATCACTCAGGGAATTCGCTGTTGCCACAGCAGTTTCAGGTGATTCCTGTCTGCCGATTGCGAGAAGACCGGCGCCTTGTGCTGCCCCTCGCAGTATTTCCCACCCACTCCTGGTGAGCATCTCACAACTAACGATAACGATATCATGGTTTTGACGTCGAAGTTCAGACAGAGCGGCCTTCAGTGAATGGAAAACCGACACCACAGACAGCGGGAACCGGTCTCCAAGTTCCCGTTGAAGGAGCAGGGCTCGATATCGATTGTGCTCCAGCACCATAATATGACTGGTTGGTGTCATCATCACAGGTTACTCCGGCCCTGTCGGAAGGGACACGACAACAGCAAGCCCCCCGGCCTCGGGAATTTCCAGGTCAATAAGTCCGCCAACCGATGTCACCAGTTCACGTGCCAGCGACAGATCAGCTCTCTCTCCCTGCCTACACGGCGTTTCCTGTGAATATGTGCTGCCAGGATAATCAAACACCGTCTCGATATTATCATGTGGAATCGTTACGGCATCACTGATAACGACAATCCGACAGTAACCATCAGCAAGCGAAGCAGACACTGTAATGGATACTAACTCATCGGAAGTACACTGCGCCATATAGCCAAGAATGTACTTGAGTGCCATGGTGACTCTATTGCGGCTGAGTCGTACTTTCGGCAAGTCGGCGCACTCAACGCTGACTGACAAGCTTGGGTGTTCTGAGCAGAAATCATGTGCTAGTCGATCCAGCATGATTTCGATATCGGTCGGCTCCGGTCTCTCCTCGCTTGCTATTGATCGTGCCGCATCATTAATATCTGATACAACGCTGCCAGCCGTTTTCATCTGGCAGTCAAGAAGATTAAGATGGAAACTTCCATCTTGATTGAGATCACGGCTATGCTCTAACTGCAATTTCTCAAGAGTACCGTATCCCGCCTTCAGGCAAGAGTACACGTGCTCCAGCAACTGCGTCAGGAACTCTCTGCTAAGACGTGTGTGTACCGGTCCACCCGGCAACGCTGTTGGCTGGAAGACCAGGAAACTGCTGAGGTCATCTGAACCAGGTGCAAGTCTCAGCACGGTCAAACCGGTCTCATAGCCAGAAGGAAGAGTTACAGACAACGTCAAGTCAGGTGGGAATTCGGTCTTTGAACAGGTCTCGAAGTACGTACTGACCGTCTCGGAAAGCCCCGAAGCACCATAAGAGCCCAGAGAGCGCACCAGTTCCCAGACGGTGTCACCGATCCCTGCGGGGCCAAAGTGGCGCATTAGCGCCTGATTGCTATCAAGTATCGCACCACGACTATCTGATAGTACCGCGCCGATTCCGGCTCGACCAAGCAGTTCTACTGTCGAGAAAGTGCTTAAAGCGGTGAAACCCGTACTTTCTGTCGGTGACTGATCCTCCGAAAGTTGTTGAGCGGGGTCCACAGCTTCTTCAACTTGTGGTGACTCCAGCACTTCATCGGAAATGATATCGGGATAGACGATGATATTGAAATTGACAGGCGTTCCCCCGCGAAGGTTCGGAGACAGTATTATGGTAGCTCGCCTGCGCATGTCGCTGCCGCTCAGCAATATCACGTTGACAGCATCATGGAAAGCCTCGTAGTAGTTTCTGTTACCAATGATCCCATCAATAACCTCGTGGCATGAGGGATCTAGGAACTCTATGAGCGGCTTACCGAATAACTCAACCTGGTCAAGCCCGAACAGCTTTTCGGCCTGCTCGTCAGCAAAGACAAAGCGACCCTTGCGATCTATACGACATAGGGCGCAACGCACCACTTGCGTTTTCTGTGTGCACGTAGATGTAGTCATATGCGCACCACGGTGCAGTTTCCTCCGATTCACACCATTTGGACAACAGCAGAGTCTGTTCCGAGCACACTCCTGCCGTACAGCCCACACGTTGATTTATCGGCACTTAGCTTGAAAATGTTGACTAGGCACGATACATGTTTCACTGGTCCGCAGCGAAATTGAAACAGGTTGAAACTGTTTGCAGCGGTCCTGTGGTGCCGCCCGGTTGACCGGTCTTATGACTATTCGCAGTAGATTATCGCGTCAGTCCTTCTTAAACAGCCCCTTGAGCAAGTCGCCAGCATTCTCCTTGAGGTCCTCCCCAATCGAAAGTGTCAAGGCGGACCAGTCAATGTTTATTGTGGGATTGTCCACTGTGCCACCAATCCTGATTGGCAAAGGAATTGGATCGGACTTCTTCAGCATGGAGACCAGCCCTCCGAATGAGCTGGAGTTGGACATAACCTTCTTCCACTTGGCCTCAGTGAGTTCGAGAGTTCCGGTGTAGTCAAGAGTACCGTCAAACCCATAGTAGCCATCCACTCCTAACACGCCGATATCTCCGAGAGCTGTCCGCATCTCATCCAGTTTCACTCGACCGTCTTTGACTACGATATTGGTTGCCAGGTCCTTCAGCGACTGTTCCTTGTCGAATGACTCCCCAAGCCTTGATGAGAGTTCTGAAAGAAGTGAGTATGCGGCTCCCGATGTCACCAACCTGCCGTCCCGCATCTCTCCGCGACCATCCACATTCAGCGAGTTGAGAAAAGCGTCAGGATCCCATCCATAGGCATCGTAGCTTCCGGTGATATTGGCTTTGCCATACAAGTGACCACCGAATTCCGAGAACCGACGAATGAAATCATCAGCCTCAATCTGCGTACCCGTAAACTCACCAACGTAGTGGGGATTGGTGAAATCGCTCAAATCCACGGAGGTGCGACCGGAAACAGCACCGGCGTAAACAGTGCCGCCAGCATCATAGCACTCGATCTTCCGATCCTGAATCTTGACCTTACTTGTCACGTCAGTTAATTCGATTTCCATGTAGATGACGGTGTCAGCCCTGATTGTGCCTCGCCCGTCAATGTCCGGCAGAATCATGATCGAAACAGAATCAACCGACATCGTGGTGGGATCGGCCCCGGACCCGGGAGCAGCTGCTGGAAACAACCTATCGACATCGAACCGGTGAGATGTTAACTCGAACTGGAAGAAGGGTCTGTCTACCTTGCTCCGATCAATGCCCTCAACCGGCAATAGGTACGGAAACGGGTTGGCCAGCTTTCCTGATAGAGCGATATCACTCGAAGCAAATCGGACAGCCCACTCAGAAACTGTAATTGTGTCAGGTCTTAATTCGAGGTTGGCCTGAAAATGCTCAATTGGCTCCGGCAACAAGGAATCGGTGTAGGCGGCATTGGCTACTTCAATCGTTCCCCGAGGTCTGAAATTTGACAGTTTGTTGAGATCACCGAAAAAACCAAGATCCAGAGAGAGACTGCCGGTTAGTTCAGGGCTACCTTTCTCAGGCAGGAACGAGTCGGCAATGCCCAGATCGACCTGACCACTGATATTCCCCTCGACAGGGACTGAGAGAGTGGGTGCACTGTTCGAATCGGCAAGGACATAGGCCATCAGATCGTTGACACGTCCTGTGAAATCCAGAGTACCGGAAGGGAATCGACAAGACAACTGGCGCACGTTAAGCAGTTGATTGTCAAAGTAGGCATCCAGTGTAAAGGACTCAATCGGCTCCGGGACCAGCGATGATGTGTAGCGACCATTCGCAACTGCCAGGTCGCCGGAGAAAGTCATATCTGTTGGATCGCTGGTGCGTCCGGAGAACTTCAGATTGAAATCGGTATCGCCTGAAAGCTCGTACGGTTCCTCGCTCACAAGAAACGGCTGCAGGAATGCCAGATCAAAATGACCGGCCAACTCCCCACTGACCGACGGGTCGGCAAAATCATTGACTACAAGGTGCCCTTTCAGCGGTTGTCCGTCAAAGCTGCCTTCTTCGATGTTCATGCGAAGGTTGTCAGGCTTGAAATCAACCAGGCAGTGCTGGAACCGGAGTTCACCGTCAATATCCTGCTTTGACATAACAATATCTTCAAGCTCTGCCGTACCTGCGTAGGAAAGATTGTCCATCGACCAACCGGCATCGATTTCAACACATTCATATTCCAGGTCCGCATCCAGTGAGAAATGCCCATCGACACTAAAGCCTTCCGCTGCTTTCTGTTGAGTATCCGGCAAGAAGTCGATGATATCAGAGATCGCCGTGTGATCCAGCTTCAGGTTACATTGTAGCCCCAGACAACCAAGCGGATCGGTGATTCTACCGGTGATTTTGGGGCGAACACCGTTGAGAGAACAGTCGGCCTTTTCAATCGTGAGGATCGCGTTCGACATGTCATAGCCGATGTCATAGCTCAGCCCGAGTGATGCAAAACTGTACGGATCTTCGCCGGTGATACTCAGACTGTCCATCTGTACTCTGCCGAATGACTTATAACTGCCATCTATAGGATTCTCAAGTGTTGTCACTACGTCCAGACCTGCAATGCTCACAATCAGACCAGTGCTGTCATCCCGGTAAAGAAGGTTTCCGTTAACGATCTCGAATTCCTCAAATGAAACGGCTGCAGCAGCCGGTACCGCCTCTGGAGCAAGTTCATCAGCCATGGCCGACGCATCCGATGGAAGGGTCGAATCTGCCAGATCAAAGATATAGTTAGCACTCCCGGTAGCCGTTCGATACATCGTGATACGGGGGGCATCAATAATCAAGCGATCAACCGATATGTCTCCTGACAGAAGCGGCAGGATTTGCAGTTTCAGATCAATACCCTCAGCAGTAAGAAATGGAGCGCCATCCATATCGGGCGGATTGGCTATCTCGACATTCTTGAGGACCACGCCAAGCCCACCCCAGACGGATACATCAAGAT
>QNAF01000143.1 GCA_003641405.1 Candidatus Zixiibacteriota bacterium
AGCCAGTACTCGCTGCTTGACGGCGCGTGCCGGATCGACTCCGTTTTAGAGCTGGCTCAAGAGTACCGGATGTCCGCCCTGGCCATCACCGATCACGGTAACATGTTCGGAGCCATGGAGTTCTATACCAAGGCGATCAAAGCCGGGATCAAGCCGATTATTGGCTGCGAAGCCTATGTCGCCGGTGCCAGCCGTTTTGATAAGAAGCCATCCAACCGATACCCTGACGGCGGCTTCCACCTGGTCCTGCTGGCCAAGAACGAGACCGGCTACCGAAACCTGATGAAACTGACGAGCCTGGCGTTCCTGGAGGGTTTCTATTATCGCCCCCGAATGGACAAGGAACTGCTGAGACCATATTCTGCCGGACTGCTCGCGACTTCCGCGTGCCTCAAAGGAGAGGTTAACTGGCATCTGATAAACGGTCGGACCGAAGAGGCTGTATCCGCGGCAAGAGAACTGCAGGAGATATTCGGCGAAGGTGATTTCTATCTGGAGATTCAGAACCACGGGATTGAACTCCAGGAGACAATCCTCCCCAAGATAGCTGCTATCTCGCGTGAGACCGGCATACCCCTTGTCGCTACCAACGACTGCCACTACCTACGCCAACAGGATTCACTGGCCCACGACGCCCTGTTGTGTATTCAGACCGGCAAGATGGTTGAAGATACCGATCGGATGCGCTATTCAACGGACCAGATTTATTTCAAGTCGGCTGAAGAAATGGAGGCTGTGCTTGGTGAGTTCCAGGAGGCACTGGACAACACGGTTCTTATCGCCGAGAAGTGTAATCTGGAACTGGAACTTGGCAAACTGAAGCTTCCGGTTTTCCCCATACCGCAACCGTTTGACGATCCGGAAGTTTACCTTCGCCACCTGTGCGAGGAAGGCCTCAAGGATCGCTACGCGGATATCACTGATGAGGTAACGGACAGGCTCGAATACGAACTGGGCGTTATCAAACAGATGGGATACGCCGGTTACTTCCTCATCGTCAAAGATTTTTGTGACTACGCTCGTTCCAAGAGCATCCCGGTAGGCCCCGGTCGTGGTTCGGCGGCGGGATCGTTGGTGTCATTCGCTCTGAAAATCACGAATGTCGACCCAATCGGCTTTGGCTTGCTTTTTGAGCGGTTCCTCAATCCTGAACGCATCTCCATGCCGGATATTGATATAGATTTCGCAGACCGTGGCCGTGAGAAAATCATTCAGTACGTTATTGAAAAGTACGGCAAAGACAACGTTTGCCAGATTATCACGTTCGGCACGATGGCTGCCCGGGGTGTGATCCGTGATGTTGGGCGCGTCCTCAGCATGCCTTACGGTGACGTTGATAAGATAGCCAAAATGGTTCCCGGTGGTCCGGGAGTTACTCTGACTGTGGCGTTGAAGCAGGTTCCGGAACTTGAGGAGCTCAGGAAAGCCGACAAGCGTGTGGAGCGCTTGATAGAATACGCACTTACCCTGGAAGGGCTCGCTCGACACTGTTCAACACACGCGGCGGGGGTTGTTATTGCGCCCAGTGCTCTGACAGACTACGTGCCGCTGTTCAAGGGCAGCAAAGACGAAATCACAACTCAGTATGACATGAAAATGGTTGAGGGAATCGGACTGCTGAAGATGGATTTCCTGGGCCTTAGAACGCTCACTGTAATCGATGACGCTATCCGCATGATTGGCCAGAATCATCCCGATACTATCATCGATATCGACAACCTTCCGCTTGATGATCCAAAAGTCTACAAGCTCTTTGCCTCCGGCGACACAGTTGGCATATTCCAATTTGAGTCCTCCGGTATGCGCGACTACCTCAGGCGGCTTGGTCCGGAGACATTCACCGACATCACTGCCATGAATGCCCTCTACCGTCCCGGGCCGCTCGACTCCGGGATGATCGATATCTATATCGATCGCAAGAAGGGCCAGAGTGAGATAGAGTATCCCCATCCGAGCCTTGAAGATATCCTCAAAGACACCTACGGTGTGATTGTTTTTCAGGAACAGGTACTCAAAATCGCCAACCAATTGGCCGGTTATTCACTCGGTAAAGCTGATATTCTGCGTAAAGCGATGGGTAAAAAAGACGCTAACCTGATGGCCGAGCAGAAGAAGGAGTTCCTGGAAGGTTCCAAGAAGAAGAAGGTTGACGCACCGATCGCAGAAGAAGTCTTTCACCAAATTGAGACTTTCGCCCGCTACGGGTTCAACAAGGCCCACGCCACCTGTTACGCCCTGGTTGCTTATCAAACCGCCTGGCTGAAATGCTACTACCCGCGCGAGTTCATGGCGGCGCTGATGACGTCGGAAATAGGCAACAGCGACCGCATTCTCGTATTCATGGAAGCATGTCGCAGCATGGGGATCAGAGTATTACCTCCGGACGTGAATGAGTCGGATGTGAATTTCACGGTCATAGGCGATGCCATCCGGTTCGGACTTCTGGCCGTTAAGAACGTGGGCGAGGGACCGGCACAATCTATCTGTCAATCAAAAGACAAGGACGGTCGCTTTAGGAGCCTGGCTGATTTAACAAGTCGCATAGAGCCGCGACAGCTAAACCGGCGCACTCTTGAGTCACTCATTGCGGCCGGCGCCTGTGACTCGTTGGTGGGAACACGGTCCCAAAAAATGGGTGCCGTGGAGGCCATGCTTGAATATGGCCATAAGGTCTTCACCAAATCTTCGACTCACGATTTGTTTGCGGATGCCGGAATGGAAATACCGAGAACGGCACCCAAATTAGCGGACATTCCGGACTGGACTACTTCCGAGAAGCTGGCGCAGGAGAAAGCCATGCTTGGCTTCTATGTCTCCGGACACCCGCTCGATCGGTACCGGGACGAATTGATCTCATTCACGAATTCATCTCTTTCGGGGTTGGAAAATATCGTTGATGGTCGCGAAGTAACGGTGGGTGGTCTCATAGCCAGAATCAGCAGAAAGCCTGATAAGAAGGGCAATATGATGGCTTTTGCCACTCTCGAAGACTACTCCGGCAAGACCGAGCTGATCCTGTTCTCGGACTGCTACGACAAAGCGAAAGAGTTTCTTGATATCGACCGTATTGTGTTGGTCACCGGGCGACTCTCAACTCGTGAAGAAGAAGCCCCAAAAGTGATTGCTACGGAAGTTCTACCGCTGGAAAAACTAGCGGAACGTTTTAACTGTCAACTGGTTATAAAGCTTAATCTGGAGTCCGCCGAAAACAGTATTGATAGGGCACTTCAGACGCTGGAACAGTACAAGGGCAAGGTGCCGGTATTGCTGGCAACTCGGGAAAATGGTTCTGAAGTGTATATCAAGTCAAACCGCTATGCGGTTACCCTTGATTTCACGCTATTGAACACTCTCAAGGAGTTGCTTGGAAACTCGGCAGCGTACCTTCGACCAACCAGTTCGAAAGAGGGTCACTGAACATAAGTGCTCGGTTGACTCGAATGATATGATGCGGATTCCTCGAATAATCCGAGATAGGAAGCTCTGATGAAGTACTTGCGATTGTTGTTTGTCATCCTGCTTTCAGTTGTCTGCCTGGCTTTCGCCCTTCAGGCATCGCAGGACAAAGCAGACACCAAAGAGTCCGAAGAAGACGGCGTTCACTGGTATGGTTACCAGGAGGGCTGGGAGAAAGCTGTTGAAGAGAACAAGCACCTGTTTGTCAATTTCACCGCCGTCTGGTGTAAGTGGTGCAAGGAACTCGACAAGCGTGTCTTTAACCAGTCGCCGGTCTATGAGCAACTCAACAACGACTTTGTTCCCGTAAAAGTCTGGCAGAAAGACACGACCATGCTGAATATCAGCGGATACCAGATTTCGACCCAGGATTTGATCAGAAGCGAATTCCGAGTTAGTAGCTATCCACAACTCTGGTTTGTCAGCCCGGAAGGCTTGCGGATTGGACCCTGGAAAGGTTTCCTGCCGGACACGCTCCTGATTAAGTTCCTCGATGACGTTCAGCACTACCGTTATGATTCAACTCGCGGCGAAAATGGTGAGAAGATTAAGCCGAGTGGGGACTGATATCTGCTTATTACCACCGCGTCAAGATGAGACAATCATTAGCCAACAGAAACAAGATTGAAAGGTAAATTCATGTACAGACAGGCTATTTTTGCATTAAGCATTCTGGCAACGATTATCCTATTCATTGCGTGCACGACAAGTGAGAGCGATGACCAATCACTCACCACGCGAACTCAAGGGACAACAACAGCACAAGAGACCACACAACCGCAATCTGCATCGGCTCAGACCACGACCAGCACCGCTGTGGGAGGACCAACAGGGGTAATTGCGTATGATATCGCGGGCAAACAGCATCAGATGTCTGAGTGGCTGGGAAAACAGCCGCTGGTTGTAAATTTTTGGGGAACGTGGTGTCCGCCGTGCCGCAGGGAGATTCCGGATCTCGTACGGCTGTACAACGAGTACAGGTCGCGAGGTGTTGAGATGATCGGCCTGGCTGTAAAAGACAGCCCAAGCAAAGTTCGCAACTACGCTTCAAGCAACGGCATGGAATGGGTTATGCTGATGGGAGATCAATCCCATATTGGACCATTTGGGCTCAAGGGCAGTGTGCCGACTACTATCTTCTATGACAGGAACGGCAACGAAGTGGAACGTTTCGTCGGGTCCAGACCATACGATGTTTTCAAAGAAGCCTTCGAGAAGATTGCAAACTGAGAATCAGGAACTTGATTTCATGTGCGGGCCGAGTAGCCAGCTGTCATGCTGAGCCTGTCGAAGCATGGTGCGCCGTTTGGCTACTTCGCCCTTCGACAAGCTCAGGGTGACAGATGTAGCGTTTTATGTATCGCAGGGCGTCTCTGCCTGTCAGAGATCAGGTCGCGGGCGCTTGGTCCAGTAACTGATGCTCCTTTCGCATACGTAACCGGCCTTTTCGAAACAGGCCATTGAAGGCATGTTTTCTCCCTCTATCAAAGCGCAGGGAACCACTTCCCCGAACTGGTCGAGGAATTCGTCGCACTTTGCCATAAGATCACCTGCAAGACCCATTCCGCGATAATCCGGATCCACCGCCAACCGGTTTATCCATCCCCGGCGTCCGTCGAATTGGGTGATAGTTACGCCCACCATCTTGTCATTAACAAACAATCCAAAGTAGGCGCACCACTCGCGAGCTATTTCGGCTGCAACCATATCGCGGCTGTCGCGGCCGTTAGACTTAATGGGGAGGCCAGAAACTGCCCAGACCCGCATAATCTCATCGTAATCATCAAACGTCAGGCGTCTGATTTCTTTTTCCATATTTCTCCTCCAAGATGGCTTTAAGTCTATCGAGATAGAAAGGTGAAGCAAACGGCTCATTGTTCCAGTGCTCACATCCCGTGCAGTTAAGAAGCACCCCTCTTGCCGGGATTTTCAGATCGTCCGCCGCGCGCATCCCCGTAGCAAGCATCAACAGGCAGGCAACACCAATCACACCAAGGTCACCGGAACGATCGGCATAGTGCTGAATCTGCTCGGACAGCTTTCGTTTTGAGAACACCGTCTCGATACCATATTCATCCGCCAGATCGCAGATTTCGTTGGCCTGACAATCGGGTGTGCAGCGAGTGCATTCGTCGCCCCACGGTTCATCGGTTTTGCAGCAGTCAGGATTGTGAAGCGACAGGCAGTCCGGCATTATTATCAGCGTGTCTTTTGCACGGTTGAAGGCCTCGCGGTTCAGCCGGTCATAGAGCTTAAACGAGACTGCCTCCAGCAAATAGAGATCCCTGGCCGTACTTCTCAGCGACTTGTCCTGTTGGTCTGATTGATCGGCCTTGGCCTTTGTGATGAACTCGTCCAGATTTGCAAACTCACCGGAAAAACGATCGGACCCCTCGGCAAGAAAACGGTCCACGAACTCATCGAGTTTGTCATCGAAATCCGGTCCCAGACAGTATGTTGGTGCTCGATCCAGCATACTCCGAATATATGAAAAGACAGTGTCAGACCCAACAGATTCCATGCGGCTGTTGAAAACCACATAGTTTGTAGGTCAGGACCACAAGCCTCCTGACCTACTGTCTAACGGGAGAGTAGACTGTGGGCGGCGTACGTCCTCGTGCGCCACTTGGTGCCGTGCACTGAGTGAGGCAATTCGCAAACCCAGAAGCAGAGAGAAGAAATCAAAAAACAAGTTGAAGATTCGACCGTACAGGTAGTATGTTGAATACAGTAGTGCGAAACCAGGTCATAGGGAGTTTTTAGATGCATGATACACCACCTCCGCCGCCTCATGGGCAGTATAATCCGGGACCACCACCCACGTTCTATAAAAACCCGGGGTTGGCTGCCGTACTGTCGTTCTTCTATATGGGATTGGGCCAGATTTACAATGGCCAGATAGGCAAAGGGATTGCGTTTATCGTGCTGTACACGATAAGCTGGATTCTCATATTCATTCTGATTGGTCTGCTGACTACGCCCATCCTGTGGATATTCGGGATGTACGATGCCTACACATCGGCTGAGAAAGTCAATTTCGATATCGCTCGACGTTCCGGCCAGACATACCCGCCCTCAGGCGGTGGCCCGGCAGTGCACTAGCGCGCAGGTCAGTTGCTTGCAACCTGACAAATGAACCTGGTGATGGTCTTTCAAACATCCAATCTTACTGTTCGCAGAGCCACTATATCTGATCTCGACGTCAATCTCTTCTACTCACTCTGGACCGATCCCAGGGTCATGACGTTCGTGGGTTTCCCACAAGGCCTGAGAATTACCAAGGATGACATCAGGGCGAGTATCGACAAAGCCGACTCCGGCGAGTACGATAAGAAGATGAGAGTGGAACTGAAAGAGGCGAAGCAACTAATCGGCGAGCGGAAGCT